>JAAZLM010000058.1 GCA_012799315.1 Clostridiales bacterium
AGGGGGCAGGGGTAGCATCGTCGGCGCAGTTGTAGGTGGAATTTTCATGGGTGTTATTCAGAACTTAATTGTAATACTGCAAATCTCCCCATACTGGGAAAAGGTTATCACGGGGCTTGTGATTCTAGCGGCGATAGCGATAGATAGATTAAAAGCCGTAAGGAGTAATAGATAAATATTGAAATGAAAGAGGTGCGATTATGAAAGTAGATTTTAGCAAAGTAGTGGAATTGAGCCACGATATGTTACCGGGGAAGGAACCATTCAAATTAGAGGTGGATCTCTTCGATGTAGATGACTTAGGTGAACGTGGAGAAGAGCATAGCGAAGGCGTTTGGTATGTTGCTGCTGATATAGAAATGTCAACACATTGCGGTACACATATCGAATTCCCACTCCATCATTGGGAGGGTGGGGACGATGCAAAAGATTACCCACTAGAAAACATGATCGGTCAAGCTTGTGTACTTGATTTCACAGGTAAAAAGGCGCACGAAGGCATCACAATAGATGAATTAAAGGCAAAAGCCGAAGAGATTAAAGAAGGCGATATTGTTTTTATCAGGACTGATTTTGATAAAAAGTGGAGGACAAAGGATTGGGAGCCATTCCCTTATATTGAGTGCGATGCGTTAGAATGGTTGCTTGACACAAAAAAGCCAAAGGCAATTGGCTCCGATGCAACGTCGATAGAGAATCTAAAGGTAAAAGATCAACCGAATCATACTGCGTGTTTTAGCAGAGGTGTAGCGATTATAGAATCACTCACTAATCTATCTAAAATAGAGAATAATCGTGCTCTAGTATTTATTCTTCCGATGAAGATTAAAGGCATAGATTCATGTCCTGTTAGAATAGTTGCAATAAACAATGGTGGCATCATATAAAGTGAATCCCAGAATGATTTATGAAACAATAGAAAATGATGGTGCAGAATATATGCCGTAATTTTGGCAGTTGTGCAATCATCAAAGATAACGATGACAACGTATATGAAAGAATGAAAGAAAGCATGACAATTTTACACGAGTTTTTAAATAAGATGTGTAAGCGTTTTGTTGAAAGAGGTATGATGTGAATACTATAAAAGAATTGGAAATAAAAGCAGTAGAGATTAGAAAGATAATGCTACAAATGATTCACGATGCTGGAGCAGGGCATACTGGTGGCTCACTATCAAGTGTTGATATTTTAGTTTCACTGTTTTACAACAAAATGAAACATGATGCAAATAATCCGAATTGGGATGAAAGAGATCGCTTTTTGCTAAGTAAGGGGCATAGTGTAGAGGGATATTATTCAGTTCTTGCCGATAGTGGATACTTCCCAAAAGAGGACTTATCTACATTTAGCAAATTTAAATCCGAATTAATTGGGCATCCGAACAAAAATGTACCCGGTGTTGAGATGAATACAGGTTCATTAGGGCACGGACTACCTATCGGTGTAGGAATGGCGCTCGGAGCTAAGAAGTTAGGAAATCCATGCACAATATATGTTCTGATGGGCGACGGTGAACTCGCAGAAGGATCTATTTGGGAGGCGGCAATGGCTGCATCTAATTACAAATTAGATAACTTAATCGCCATTATAGATAGGAATGGGCTGCAAATTAGTGGCTGTACCGAAGATGTTATGTCGCTAGAGAATTTAAAGGAAAAGTGGGCTGCTTTTGGCTGGGATACTGTTGAGGTTGATGGGAACAATATGCAATCACTAATCGAAGGATTAGATATAGCAAAAAAGAGAAAAGGAAAGCCACAGATGATAATAGCAAAAACTATCAAAGGTAAAGGTGTCTCATTCATGGAGAATGTCCCAACATGGCATCATGGTGTTCCTAGTAAGGAAGAATTGGAACAAGCACTAAAGGAACTTGATAATAGTCTAAAGGAGTTAATGTAAATGAAGAAGATACCGTGTAGAAAGAGTTTTACAGAAACATTGCTCGACTTAGCGAAAAAAGATGAAAAGATAATAGCGCTTGCGTCCGATTCAAGGGGATCCGTAACTTTGAATGAATACGCCGATACATTGCCCGATCAATTTGTTGAGTGCGGAATAGCAGAGCAAAATGAAGTTGGGATAGCGGCAGGTCTAGCAGAAATGGGATTTAAGCCGTTTGTATGTGCGCCAGCCTGTTTTTTATCCACGAGGAGCCTTGAGCAGGTTAAAGTAGATGTTGCGTACAGCAATACAAATGTCAAAATCATCGGTATAAGTGGCGGTGTTAGCTATGGCGCACTTGGTATGTCGCACCATTCATTGCAGGATATAGCGGTTATGAGGGCAATACCGGGCATCACGATATTACTCCCTGCCGACGAATATCAAACACGTGAAATGACTAAGGAACTAGCGAATTTTGATGGGCCCGTATATGTTCGCATGGGCAGAGGGGCGGTCGACAATGTATATAGTGATGATTTTGCTCCTTTTGAAATTGGAAGGGCAAATGTCCTAACACAGGGCAATGATATTGCTATCGTCGCAACGGGGGAAACAGTACCGCAGGCATTCAATGCGTCAAAGATCCTATCTAAAGAAGGTATAAATGCTAGAGTGCTTGACTTCCACACGATTAAGCCCTTTGATAAAGAGGCAATCTTAAAGGCGGCGGACGAGTGCGGCGCTATACTTACGGTCGAAGAACATAGCAAATTCGGCGGATTAGGGGAAGCAGTGGCGCATCTTTTGATTGAGAACAACCCAGTACCAATGAAGATAATTGGATTTGCAGATGAGGCACTAGTATCGGGGAATTCAAGCGAATTGTTCGAATACTATGGTTTAGATTCGCACTCTATTGCGTGTGCCGCAAAAGAACTTTTGAGGAAATAGTTGAGGTGTAGTAATGAGGAGATATATTCTAAGCATTGACCAGGGCACTTCTGGCACAAAAGCGCTCTTGTTCGATGATGAAGGGAGATTCGTTCATAGATGCAATGCTGAACATCGGCAGTATTATCCCGAGCTTGGATGGGTGGAGCACGATGCTTTAGAAATATACAATGATACTGTGACCACTATTAATGCCCTAATTGCTGAAACTGGAATTAATCCTGCTAAAATAAATGCTGTATCTATCGCAAATCAAAGGGAAACCGTTGTTGTTTGGGATAAAGCAACCGGTGAACCGATTCATAATGCGATAGTATGGCAGTGCAATCGTTCTCTCGATATTTGCGATAGAATAAGCAAAATGGGATATGATGAAGTAATCCATAGTAAGACGGGGCTTATATTATCGCCGTATTATTCTGCATCTAAAATTGCTTGGATTTTAGAGAATGTACCCGGAGCTCGTGAAAAAGCAAGCCATGGTGACTTGCTTTTTGGTACAATTGATAGTTGGTTGATTTACAAATTTACTTGTGGGAAAGTGCATGCAACAGATTTCTCAAATGCTAGCAGAACCCAATTGATGAATATAGATGATCTAAGCTGGGATGAAGAGGTAATGTCGCTGTTCGATATACCTAAATCAATGGCACCCGATATTTGCGCATCCGACCATATTTTCGGCAGAATGGAAGTATCGGAATTAGCTAATTACCATATACCGATCACCGGAGTATTGGGCGATTCCCATGCTGCACTCTTTGGTCAGAATTGCTTCAGCCGTGGCATGGCTAAGGTCACCTATGGGACTGGCTCATCTATTATGATGAACATCGGTGAGAAATCCTATCTATCCAAAAAAGGGCTTGTCACATCTGTCGGATGGCGTGTAGGTGGGGAAACAGTATATGTAGCTGAGGGTAATATAAATTGCTCCGCAGCAACCATAAAGTGGATTGTAGACGATCTTGAACTCCTCCCCGATGCCAATAGTTCGGAGGAAGTTGCATCAAGTGTTCCGGATAATGGTGGAGTGTATCTAGTGCCCGCATTTGTGGGACTGGGCACACCGTATTGGGATAGTGAGGCAACGGCACTGATAACTGGTATTACTAGAGGGACAAAAAAGGCACACATTGTACGTGCCGCCCTTGAATCAATGGCATATCAAGTTAAAGACATACTTGATATTATGACGATAGAGGCATATGTTCCATTAGGCGATATTAGAGTTGATGGGGGGCCGAGCAGGAATAATTTCTTCATACAGTTCCAATCCGACCTATTAAATACTAAAGTAATCGTAAATCAAGTTGAAGAAATATGCGCACTAGGATCTGCCTATATTGCAGGTCTATCGACAAAGCTATGGAAGGATTATAATGAGCTAATTGCACTGAGGACTAATGACACGACTTTCACCCCCAAGATAGACGATTCTTCGAGAGAATCTCTCTATTCAAATTGGAAGAAAGCCATATCTAGAACATTAGCTAAATTTTGATACAAAGATGGTGGAAAGATGGATACAATAATAATCGGTTGTGACAATGCGGCAGTAGATATGAAAAATGCTATTAAAACTTTACTTATAGAGAAAAACATCAATGTTGAAGACGTCGGCTGCTTCAGTAAAGACGATGACACATATTACCCCGATATAGCTAAAAGGCTATGTGAGAAAATCATAGATAGCGGCTATAAGAAACGTGGAATACTAATTTGCGGAACAGGAATAGGGATGGCGATGACGGCAAATAAATTCAAAGGAATCCGTGCCGCTGTATGCCATGATAATTTCTCAGCGGAGCGATCAATTCTTAGCAATAATGGTAATGTCCTTTGTATGGGGGAGAGAGTTATCGGAATTGAACTTGCGAAAAAAATTACTAGCGAATGGATTGAACTAGAGTTTAAAGACGGGAATTCCACTCCAAAGGTAGCCGCAATTACTGAAATAGAACGAGTTAATTTTAATTAATTTGAATGAAAGGTGGAGGTTAAATGATTAGCAAAAAGAAGTTCAACACAATAGGAGAGATCCAACGTTTGCAGGAGTTAGCTACATTATGTAGGGAAGATGTAGGACTGCATTCATTGGATGGGAGCATTAGAATTGATGCTAAGAGCTTTGTCGGGATGTTCGCCTTAAACTTCGATGAGCCGATTTTAGTTGTAAGTGAATCAGAAAGCTTCCACAAAGAAATAAAACACATAGGCGAGAATCTTTAATGAGAGATTAAGAATTTCATATACCCTCCTAATAAGAACCCCCGTTGCAATACTGCAACGGGGGTTCTTATTAGGAGTATTTACACTTGCGATATATTTGCAACATTGCATCTCCGATTTGCTAAAAAGCAAAGAATAAGTAAAACTAAAATGCAACTTAAAAAGTATGCGTAAGAAAATTCGAGCGATACAATGGGATCGCTGAATATAACTGTATAATGCAGCCAGATCAGCGAATTCGCCATTGGCAATGCCCACATTAAGGACGAATTTACGGATGCCGTCGCCATACCTACAGCGATGATGGCAATGCTTGCAAATAATCCAGCTTTTTTGAAGTTAAGTACTTTAAATAAAAATAAAATCAGGACAATAACCACCAAATATAGTGATAATAAAATATAAGTGTGCAATGCTGCTTTAAAAATTGGAATTTGATTATATAAGTTTGATGGTAGCAATTGCGATGCAAAACTCCCGATTTCTTCAGGGTAATTATAGTCATATGTTCTGACAACCTCACTCCAATTTGCGCCCCAGCTTGTCCTACCAATGACGGGTAGGAGCGAGCCAACTGCAACAATACTAATGAATGTTACAATACTCATAATTGCAAATAGTATTTGCCCTAAGAACCAGTTTGTCTTGCCCGTTCTTTTTATAAAGAACAATGTATTACCGTTTATTATGGGGAAGTCACTCATCAACACTAGGAAAACAGCAGGCAGGAATAGGATTAGCAGACTGGAGTTACCTATTGCGATGAATGGCTCAAGTGTATGTAATGGGGTACCTATTTTTACGGATCGCTCTATAAGTGGATCGACAGCCAATGTCTTCATAAATATCAGCATTACTGCAAGGGTAAGCATTCGAGGGTTGAAAATCCAGCTTAAATATTGAGTTTTTGCAGTTGACCATATTGTGCGGGGCCTAATATTACTCACCTGAATCAAGCCTCCTATTCATTACATAACTAAAAATCACATATGAAATCACTACATAAACCAAATTTGCAACAATAATTCTTATAATATATTCGTCATAAATAAATAAATTTTGCGTAGCATTAGTGTCGAATATTATAAAGAAATCTTGCAATAGTCCATCCGGACTATTATTATTCATGTAAAAGCTGCTTGACGCTTTGTCCATGGTCTGGTCGACCAAATACTTAGCTAAAAAGGGAACGCATATAATTACATATATATTTTTAGATATTCCAGCAAGCACCAATACAGGTAT
>JAAZLM010000006.1 GCA_012799315.1 Clostridiales bacterium
AGGATTCGATCCTCTTAATTATCGTACTCCATCTTGGTACATTGTTTGCGGTATTTGTTGCTTTTCGTAAAACGATATGGGCACTAATTAAGGAATTTGTTTTTTTAATCGGCGATATCTTCCGTGGCAAATTTAAATGGAAGGAAATGAACGGTAGCAGGCGAATGATTTTCATGCTAATATTTGCCTGTGTTCCACTACTTGGATTCTACATATTAAAAGACATGTTTGAAGCTGTAGCGTCTGACGATGATATTATTCTTGAGGGGATATGTTTCCTCTTTACAGGATTCATACTATATATATCGACGAAAGTTATCGGCGGGAGGAAGGACATGGCGCAGATGCGTGCAGGTGATGCATTCACCATCGGCATCTTTCAGGGTATCGCACTCCTACCCGGGGTATCACGCTCAGGTTCAACGATTTCATCGGGGATTTTTTGCGGATTAAAGAGGGAAGAAGCAGTGAAGTTTTCTTTCATACTCGGCATACCGCCAATCCTTGCCGCAAGCGCCCTACAATTCAGGGATTTACATGGTGTGCAAACCGATATTGATATTGCTCCGCTAGTAGTCGGATTTTTAATTTCAGCGGTAGTAGGATTCCTAGCAATTAAGCTTGTGCAATGGCTAATAAAGTCCGATAGATTTAAGATATTTGCAGTATATACTTTAGCATTAGGTATAGTTGTAATAATCATCGGTATTATCGAAAAAATATACGGTGTATCAGTAATAACGCAGTTATTTTAGTAATTAATTATGATGCGATAGGGGGATGTTAACAATGTCAAATACAAAAAAAGGGGGCAAAAAATCCCCCTCAAAAGCAAAGAAATCTAACCAGCAAAGTAAAAATAACTTCTGGGCGGTAATTTACTTTGCTGTTGGGATTTTGCTCCTAGCATTCACTTTTATAGAGGGCAATTCCCTATGGCATGGGATACATATGTTTTTACGTGGAATGCTCGGTATATCGGTATTCATACTAGCACCATTGATCATATATCTAGCGATAATGCTAGCTATTGATGAGGAATATCAGCTAAGGAGAAAAGGCATATCGGGTACAATCCTATTACTCCTCATCAGCGGATCGGCTCAAGTAATTCTAGTTGGTGAAGTCGCTGGTGACGGTTTCTTTGATAAGCTAGGTTCACTATATTCTAATGGAATGCAGATAAAGGGCGGCGGATTCCTATCATCGGTAATTGGCTGGCCGCTGCTCGCCCTATTTGGAGAAATTGGTGCTACGATTATAATCCTCCTTTTCGTTTTTGTAGTGTTCATGCTCGTTTCGGGAATTACATTGAAGAAATTGCTTAATTGGATAGCTTTCCCGTTTAAGAAGGGATATGAACATTCTAAAGAAAGTGCAGTAAAAAGGCGTGAACTAAAGCAGGAGCAGGCAGAAACGGGCAAGACTACCAATAGGAATAAACGCAGCAAATTCAAGTCGATTGCAGCAAATATTCAGCAACAACCATCGGATACGGATGAGCCGCTCGATATGACGAATCCGATTATAGCATCGGTAGTTAATCAATCGCATGATGTAGCGGATCAAGAGGAGGAAATCCCACCGCCGACGGATGAAGATGAGCCACTAGATGATATAATTAAGAAAGTAGTGACTGATTCGCATATAGCGGCGGATAAGAATAAAACTGAGAAGGAAGAAATTGATGATGGAATTATAATTGAAGAGGATGAGCAAACGACATTTATTGATGAAAAGCAAATCCAGATTGTTTATAAACAGCCACCAATTTCATTGTTGAATCCTCCTTCGCCGTCCGTTGTCAATGGTAATATTGAGCAGGAATTAAAGCAAAATGCTGAAAATCTAGTCGACACCTTAAAGAGCTTCGGCGTTGAAACACGTATTATCGGAATTAATCGTGGCCCAGCAGTTACAAGATATGAACTTCAACCATCGGCAGGAGTTAAAATTAGTAGAATTACAGGGCTGTCCGACGACATCGCACTCAATCTAGCCACTGCAGGAGTTAGGATTGAAGCGCCGATCCCGAATAAGCCGGCAGTAGGGATCGAAGTGCCGAACAAAATCGTTGACATTGTGCCAATTAGGGAAATTATTGATAGCAAGGAATTTGATGAAAGCAAGAGCAAGCTATCCGTCGCAATGGGTAAGGATATAGCGGGCAACAATATCATCGCCGATATTGCTAAAATGCCGCATATGCTAATCGCAGGTGCGACAGGATCGGGTAAGTCGGTTTGCATCAACTCTATAATCATGAGTCTGCTTTACAACGCATCACCCGAGGATGTCCGCATATTATTAATTGACCCAAAAGTTGTAGAACTATCTATATATAATGGTATTCCTCATCTTCTAATTCCAGTTGTGACCGACCCGAGGAAGGCTGCCGGGGCACTTGGTTGGGCAGTAACAGAAATGCAAAACAGATATAAGACTTTCGCTGATAACAATGTCCGTGATTTAGCCGGATATAACAATATTGCTAAGGTTCATGATGAACTTGAAACAATGCCGCAGATTGTCATAATAATCGATGAGCTATCCGACTTAATGATGGCGGCACCGAGCGAAGTAGAGGATTCGATATGTAGACTAGCGCAAATGGCTAGAGCGGCAGGAATGCACCTTGTAATAGCGACACAAAGACCATCGGTCGACGTAATAACGGGGATTATCAAGGCAAATATTCCGAGCAGAATCGCATTCGCCGTATCGTCGCAAGTTGACTCACGCACAATCCTTGATCAGTCAGGGGCGGAAAGGCTGCTTGGCAGGGGGGATATGTTATTCTACCCCGTCGGAATGCCGAAGCCATCTAGAATTCAAGCGTGCTATGTCAGCGATAAAGAAGTTGAGAAAGTTGTCGACTACATAAAAAGTCAAGTTAAAGCTGATTATGATGACAGCGTTATTGAAGGCATTGAAACTCATACACCAGTGGAAAAGGCTAAGGTAGAGAGCGGCGGGGTCGATTCGTCGGATGAGATGCTTGGAGATGCAATAGAATGTATTATTGACGCTGGGCAAGCATCGACTTCATTTATTCAGCGGCGACTAAGACTGGGGTATGCAAGGGCGGCTAGAATAATGGATGAAATCGAAGCAATGGGAATTGTCGGCCCCCTTGAAGGAACAAAGAGGGAAATTCTTATGACGAAACAGCAATGGCATGAAATGAATCTTAATAAAGACGAATAGCATGGGGAGGGCGAACATTTGCGAAAGAAAATAAACTTGAAATCAAGGAAGTCTAAAATCATTGCATTAATAGCCGTTCTAATCCTAACAATATTCTCCATAGATGATTTCATTGATATACCGGATAGTATCCCGACATTCGCTGATTTTTTTGGTGAAAGCGATAATCGATCAATCGATGATGCCGAATTGTCCGTGCATTTCATCGATGTTGAGCAGGGGGATTGCACATTAATTTTAACTGAAGATAGTGCTGTTCTTATTGATGCGGGTGAATCTACACAAAGCACGAAAGTGCTATCATACCTAAAATCACAGGGTATTACCCGACTGGATTATGTTATTGGAACACATCCGCATTCCGATCATATAGGCGGACTGTCCCTAATTATTGAAGAGCTTGACATTGGCACAGTAATACTACCAAAAATTCCGGATAAACTAGTACCGACAACAAGAACATATGAAAATCTACTAGAAGCTATTTCTAGTAAAGGTCTTAGAATTAAAGCGGCGAAAAAAGGAGATGTGCTTGATTTAGGAGTTGCAGAGATTGAAATTCTTGCCCCAATAGGCAAATATAATAACCTTAATGATTATTCGGTGGTGAGTAAAATAACCCACGGGAGGAATAGCTTCCTCATAACGGGCGATATTGAAAAGGCCGCCGAAAAAGATCTAACAAAATTTAAATCAACTTTGCGCTCAACAGTTCTCAAAGTACCGCATCATGGTAGTCGGGGATCTAATAGCGCTGAATTCCTAAAGCAGGTCGATCCAGAATATGCAGTAATTATGCTAGGTGCAAACAATACATATGGACACCCACATGAGGAAGCACTGAGTCGGCTAAAAGATATTAGTAGCGAGATTATCCGAACGGACTTTTCAGGCAATATAGTCTTTACGTCCGACGGTAGAAAGGTTACATATTATACGCAGGATTAGATAGGAGGGGGGATTGATTATGCTTATTATAGATCGTTTCGAGGGCGATTTTGCCATTATAGAAACTGATGAAGATACCTTCATGCAGATCCCTAGAAAAGAACTACCCCAAAATGCTAGAGAGGGCGACATAATAGTAAAAGCTAACGATGAATATATAATAGATCATGAAAGTACAAAAAAACGCAGGCAGAAGATAATAGATATGCAAAATAGCCTTTGGGAGTGATTATGTGAAGTATAAATATCTTATAAATACGGGGAATTTCGGCGCACTTGATGAAGTGTACGAGATTCGCATATTGCTGTGCTACCTTCTTCAGAATACGCCCGAGAAGCTAACG
>JAAZLM010000059.1 GCA_012799315.1 Clostridiales bacterium
ATATGATAGCTGGGCCTAGTGAGATACTTGTATTAGCTGATGAAACTGCAAATCCCGCCTATGTAGCGGCAGATATTCTATCGCAAGCAGAACATGACACGTTAGCCTCATCAATACTTATTACAACAAGTGAAGAAATTGCAATAAAAACAAAGCGAGAAATTGAGAAGCAAACTAAGACTTTATCACGTAGAGATATAATTGAAAAGTCGCTTGCTGGCTATGGAGCGATCATAATATGCGATAGTCTTGCGCAGGCGATCAGCCTATCGAATGAGCTTGCACCGGAGCATTTAGAAGTGTTTTTAAAAAACCCATTAGAATATATAGGCAGACTTGATAATGCCGGTTCAATATTCCTTGGGCAATATTCGCCCGAGCCGCTCGGCGATTATTATGCTGGCCCTAATCATGTTCTTCCAACAAGCGGAACTGCAAGATTCTTCTCGCCATTATCCGTTGATAGCTTTGTTAAGAAAATTAGCTATATCTATTATACGAAAGAGGCCCTTGCTCAATCTAAAAATGATATAATGCTCATTGCCGAACGTGAGGGATTAACCGCTCATGCAAATTCAGTCAGCATTAGGTTCAGTGACGATAATGGAGGGGGAGTAAATGGCGTATAAACTGAATAAGAAGTTATCAAGCCTTAAGCCGTACGATCCTATTACAGGCGAATATAAAATCAGACTTGACGCAAATGAATCATTCATTAATGTCGGCGATAAGATGAGTGATAATCTAGCGAAAGCAATTGCCGAAATACCGCTCAATAGATACCCCGATCCGTATGCAAGCAGATTAGTAAAAGAATTCGCAAACCTATATAATATCGATAAGGATTGTGTAACCGCTGGTAATGGATCGGATGAACTGATAAGTATAATTGCTGGATGTTTCCTTGAAAAAGCTGACAAGGTGCTGACCTTTACCCCGGACTTCACTATGTATGATTTCTACTCGCATCTATACGAATTGGAAGTCGTGACGATAGAAAAAAATCGCAATCTTGAAATAGACGTAGATGCTGCAATTTCCTACATAAATCGCCATAATATCAAGGCGATAATGCTATCAAATCCCTGTAATCCGACATCTATCGGACTAGCAAGGGAAAAAGCTTTACAGCTTGTAAAAGGGGTCGATTCGCTCATTATACTAGATGAAGCCTATATGGATTTCTGGGATGAAAGTTTGATCGATATTGCAACTGAGTTCGATAATCTCATATTGCTGCGCACCTGCTCAAAGGCGATCGGTCTTGCATCGCTTCGTCTGGGTTTTGCGGTTGCTAATCCTAAGTTGACAAGAGCATTGAGGGCGGCAAAATCACCGTATAATGTCAATGGTATATCCCAAGCTATGGGCAAAATTATATTGAAAGATAGGGAGTTTATTCAGCAGGGAATAAAAGAAATTATTCAATCAAGGGACGCCCTATATAATGGGCTGAAACCTATTTGTGATAAGAGCGATAAAATTATAAAGATATTCGAAACAAGAACGAATTTCATCTTTATTAAAACAGATTATGCAAAAGAAATATATGATAAGCTACTATTAATGTCAATAGCTATTCGCAAAATGGGCGGATATCTGCGTATTAGCTGCGGAAATACAGAAGAAAATGAAAAAGTCATTGATGCTTTTTCTAGAATTCTATCTTAAAAAAGGAGTGTTATTATGAGGACGGCTGAATTTTCTCGAAAGACCCGTGAAACAAAAATTGATACATCTATAAATATCGATGGGAACGGCAACATTGACATCAATACTGGGATCGGTTTTTTTGACCATATGTTGATTTCGTTTGCTACACATGGCGGATTCGATATTGAATTAAAGGCAATTGGTGATTTAGAAGTTGATTGTCATCACACTGTCGAAGATGTTGGGATTGTTCTGGGCAAGGCATTCGCATTAGCGCTTGAAGATAAGAGCGGAATACGCAGATTCGGCAGTGCATACATACCGATGGACGAGTCACTTGCATTCACATCACTCGATGTATCAGGGCGGCCATATCTTATATATGATGGCAAATTTAAGAACGAAAGAATTGGCGAATTTGAAACTTGCTTAACTGAAGAATTTTTACGAGCATTCGCTTTCAATGCTGGGATAACTCTCCATGCTAAAGTGCTTTATGGCGATAACGACCACCATAAATGTGAAGCACTTTTCAAATCGCTTGCCTACGCCTTAAAGTCGGCAGTAGAAAAGACGGGGAAGCAGGATGCGATATCGACAAAAGGATCTTTAGACTGAATCGACTTATTAATATAGGAGGTGGCAGATTGATTATTTTACCTGCAATTGATATAAAGGACGGGAATTGTGTTAGACTTTTTAAAGGCGACTTCAATACAGTGCATAAAGTTGCTGAATGCTATATGCAAACCGCTAAAAGCTTTGAGAAAAGTGGTGCTAGCTGGGTGCATATGGTAGACCTAGATGGTGCAAAAGACGGTGTTGTAACTAATGCTGATATTTTTATCGATGTCGCAAAAAACACATCGTTAAAAGTGGAGCTCGGTGGCGGGATTCGCTCACTTGATACGGTAGAATTCTATCTCCAAAATGGAATTTCACGTATCATACTTCGCTCAGTAGCGCTTAAAGACCCAAACATAGTGAAAGTTGCATGCAGGGAATTCGGCGAAAGAATTGCCGTCGGCATTGATGCCATTGACGGCAAAGTTGCGGCGGAAGGCTGGGTAGAAACAAGCGATATTGATTATATTGAACTTGCTA
>JAAZLM010000060.1 GCA_012799315.1 Clostridiales bacterium
AAAATTCTCTTTTGCTCACCGAATTTTAGATTCGTTTGGAATCCGACCATATTGTATAAAGTGCCCTCATCGTTTTCACGGCGGAGTTGCACTACTGCATATGGGCGCTTCCCCGTATTAGGATCGGTCAATCCGACGGGTTTGAGCGGCCCGAATCTAATCGAATCAACACCTCTTTTAGCTAGAGATTCGATCGGCATACACCCCTCATATAACTTGAATGTTTCCTTCTCAAATTCTTTTAACGGAGCAAGTTCACCACTTATTAATTCTTCATAAAAGAGTTGATATTCATCTTTATCCATCGGGCAATTGATATAGTCTGCATCACCCTTGCCATAGCGAGATGCAAAGAAAACCTTATCGAAATTAAGACTATCATAGGTAATTATCGGTGCCGCCGCATCGAAAAAACTAAGCATATTACCGCATAGTTTCTTAATCTCATGCGCAAGCGCATCAGATGTCAATGGCCCTGTTGCAATAATGCAATTTGATTTTGGAATTGATTTGACTTCCTGCGTTATTATATTTATCCGTGGATGTGCCTTGATTCTCTCCGTCACTAAATCGGAAAAAACCTCCCTATCTACTGCTAAGGCACCGCCCGCTGGCACAGTGCATTTATCAGCACATGATAGCAGGAGTGATCCTAGCATTCGCATTTCTTCCTTTAATAGGCCCGCTGCCGATGAGATTCGTGCGGCTTTAAGCGAGTTTGAGCAGACAAGTTCGGCATAGCCGTGGTAACTATGCGCCGGTGAGAATTTAATCGGTTTCATTTCAAATAAATCGACATTAAAGCCGCTTTCGGCTAAGATCCAAGCGGCTTCACATCCTGCAAGCCCTGCAGCAATTACGCTAACTGACATTAATCCGCCGCCTTTTCAAAGCCGCAATCCGGTTTTAAGCAATGTATCTTTGCGTTTTTTCCACCTTTTTTAAATAAAGTGCTGTCGCATTGCGGGCATTTCTCCTCAATCGGTGTATCCCAAGTCATGAAGTTGCAGTCTGGATAACTACCGCATCCATAAGATTTCCTGCCTTTTTTGGACTTCTTTTCGTGGATTTTACTTCCGCATAATGGGCAATTCCCATCTGCCTCGGTCACGATTTTTTTAGTATTCTTACATTCGGGGAAGCCCGGACAAGCAAGGAATCTGCCGAATCGTCCTAGCTTTATTACCATATTTCTGCCGCACAATTCGCAAACAACGTCTGTTTCCTCATCGGGGATTTTTACACGCTTACCCTCCATCGCTTCTTCAGCCTTTGTGAGTGTTTTATCAAAATCATCATAAAAACTATGCAATGTATCTACCCATTCGGTTTTTCCCTCACCAACAGCATCAAGACTATCCTCAAGCTTAGCGGTGAATGCAACATTAACAATTTGCTTGAAATGATCTTTCATGAGCTGCGTTGTAACTTCACCCAATACAGTGGGTTTTAGCCTTTTTTCCTCACGTTCAACATAGTTGCGAGAAATTATCGTAGTAATTGTCGGTGCATAGGTACTCGGCCGCCCGATACCGTTCTCCTCAAGAGCTTTTATAAGTGTAGCCTCACTATATCTTGCTGGAGGTTGTGTGAAGTGTTGGTTGCCGTTAATGGATTTGACTTTTAAGACTTGTCCTACTTCTAAATCAGGTAATACGTTATTATTTTCATCGGGATCGTCTTTTGCTTCCTCATATAGCACTGTAAAGCCATCAAACTTTACAGAATATCCCGATGCTTTGAATCCACAATCGCCCACATTTATATCTACTGATACTGTATTAAGTTGCGCCTTTGCCATTTGGCTCGCCATGAATCTTTCCCAAATGAGTTTATATAGTCTATACTGGTCTGAAGATAAACTATCTTTAATTTCATCAGGTGTTAAATCAATTACAGTTGGGCGTATTGCCTCGTGCGCATCCTGCGTATTTCTCTTAGAGCGGTAAGTATTGGGCTTTTCGGGGATGTATTTCTCGCCATATTTCTTACCGATATAATCGTATGCTGCATTCCTAGCCTCGTCCGATATACGCAATGAATCTGTTCGCATATATGTTATTAGACCAACTGCACCCAAAGATGCAATTTCGATACCTTCGTATAATTCTTGAGCGGCTTTCATAGTGCGCCTTGATTGGAATCCTAGCCGCCTCGATGCCTCTTGCTGGAGTGTAGATGTTATAAAGGGAGCCGCAGGCGACTTCCTACGTACGCTTTTCTTGATGCCTGCAACAGTGAAATCACTCTTATTTATTTCTGATAATATCTTGTCTGTTTCTTCCTTGGTGTTGAGTTCTATCTTTTCACCGCTAACTGAATGCAACTTAGCTTCAAATGCTTTTTTGCTTGATTTAGCTAAAAGCTCAGCACTTATAGACCAATATTCTTTAGAAACGAAAGCGCGAATTTCTTCCTCTCTATCGACTATTAGCCTTACTGCAACGGATTGAACTCTTCCGGCGGAAAGCCCTTTTCTAACCTTCTTCCATAAAAACGGGCTTAGCTTATATCCGACTAGCCTATCTAGAATTCGTCTTGCCTGCTGGGCATTGACAAGTTCCATATCTATTTTCCTAGGACTATTCATGCCCGATTCAATTCCGCTTTTTGTAATTTCATTAAAAGTAACACGATTAGGCTCATTTAAATCTAAATCAAGTATGTGAGCAAGATGCCATGAAATTGCTTCACCTTCCCTATCCGGGTCAGTTGCAAGAAAAACTTGCTCGCTTTTCTTAGCTTGCTTAGTTAGTGACTTAATTAGATCTGATTTATCTCTTATGTTAACATATTGCGGCTCAAAGTCATTTTCGACATCTACCCCAAGCTTTGATTTAGGTAAATCTCGAATATGACCCATAGACGCAACTACCTCATAATCTCCACCCAAATATTTTTTTATTGTTTTTGCCTTTGCAGGCGACTCTACAATTACCAGTTTTGACATATCGTCTTAAATCCGCCTTCCTTGTTCTGTATTTATATTAATCTATATTGAATATCTTTGTCCAGACTCCGCCTTGACGATGCCCATAATTTCAAGCTCCGTCATTGCAGTTAGCACCATATCAATAGGCATTTCTAGCATTACAGATAGTTCATCTGCAAGATAACTCCTATCACTTAAAAGCTTGACAATTCTAGTCTGATCCTCGTCAAGATCGTTATACGGGATATCTTTTTTTACACCTGCAGTCTTCTTTTTTGGTTTCCTTTTGCTTGATGATTTCTCACTTGTATTGAATACTGATGATTCTTGAGGTGTGATTGAGTAATCACTGTAAGGATTGCTTGCCGTTAGCTTATGAGAGAAATTCTCATAATATTCGTAAAGAATATCAAGATGGCTAAAAACAGGGATAGCACCATCACGCAGGAATCGAATTACCCCGCTATACCTACTATCAAATAAATCGGCAGGTGGTATGCAAAATAAATCCCTGCCCTGTTGGATGCTCAGTTCAGCAGTAATTAATGCACCACTGCGCTTATGCGCTTCTATCACAAGTGTGCCAAGACTCAGCCCCGATAAAATGCGATTCCTCTGTGGAAAGTTCGCCCCAAGTGGGGGCGTTCCTGGCAGGAATTCCGATATGACGGCGCCATTCTTTGCTATAATGCGTTTTAGCTTAGTATTTGATGAGGGATAGTCATAATCAATTCCGCATCCCAATACCGCAACAGTCTTTTCCCGATGCGATAAAGCTTCACCATGGGCAACGGAATCAATCCCTAGTGCGAATCCACTCACTAGCACTGCGCCGATATTGGCAAGATTACCACATATCTCACGTGCTACCTGCAAGCTATAATGGGAGGGCTTCCTTGTGCCGACGACGGTTATTGTGACCTCATTATCTATAAAACTAATATCACCCATGCAAAATAGAACAATGGGAGGATTATATATCCCCTTTAGTCGATTAGGATATTTTTCATCTTCTATTGTAATTATATCCACGCCTGTGCGCTCACATTGTTCAATTATTTTTTCTGATTGTTCAATACGAACTTTCTTAGCATTTTTTTGTTCGGTTTTAGATAGTGATTTCTCCTTGCCATCTTTTATAACATGGTAGACCTCTTCTACATCGCCATATTTGTCAATTAACTGCATCGATTTAATATTATGGCTACCCAATACTTGCAGGAGCCATATCCAATATTTCAAGTCGCTCATTTACGTCACTCCTCGGAAGAAAAAATCATCATTTTTGCATTTCCCACATTATTATACCAGCTGCCATTGCGGCATTCAGCGATTCGGCATTACCCTTCATTTTAACTGTGAGTAAAGCATCACATGCTGATATAGCATCATCTGTCAAGCCATTCCCCTCATTACCTATGGCGATTACAAAGGAATCTTCAAATTCGAAAGCACCGAGCTCTTTCGCCTTAGGAATGCCAACGACTGCACCATATAATTTAATTTGCTTTTCATGAAGAACATTCGCCACATTGACAATATTGTCTTCAGTATATATTGGTAAACGAAAAATAGATCCACTTGTTGACCGGACAACTTTAGGATTATAGATATCTACACAATCGTCGGTTAAAATTACTCCATCGAGTCCTAAAGCATCGGCTGTGCGAATAATTGTACCAAGATTGCCTGGATCTTGCATATTTTGTAGCAATATATGCCGTCTACCCGTATCTATTTTATCAATAATTGAAGTTTTGTCAAGTATTTTGCAAATAGCAAACACACCTTGCGGTGTCTTAGTTTCACTTAAATATTTAGATAAAGTATCAGTTATTGTATATATCCTATCCGCATTAGACGCAAGTGCAAACGCCTCCTGCGTATATTTTTCGCCAGCATCCTGCGTTAATAAAACGCATAGGATACTAATATTTTCTTTAATTGCTTCCATACAAAGATTAATACCTTCAATAGCAAAAAGGCCATTTTCGAACCGGCTTTTTTTACTTCTCAATAGCTCTCTATATAATTTAATATTAGGGTTGTCCTTAGATTTTATAGTCATATGCAC
>JAAZLM010000061.1 GCA_012799315.1 Clostridiales bacterium
AAATGATTGATTTTTACGTCGTGATACATTATAATAAGTAAGTAGGCAATTTTATTTTTAATATAGGAGGACGACAAATGTTAGTTTCAGCTAAGGAAATGCTAGATAAGGCAAGAGAGGGCAAATATTCCGTTGGTCAATTCAACATTAATAATCTTGAATGGACTAAGGCAGTTTTGCAAACAGCGCAGGAGAACAATTCGCCAGTTATACTTGGTGTTTCTGAAGGAGCAGGGAAGTATATGGGCGGATACAAGACCGTTGTCGGCATGGTTAATGGAATGTTGGAGGAACTTGGTATCACAGTACCGGTCGCACTACATCTTGATCATGGCAGCTATGAGGGAGCATTAGCATGTATTGATGCAGGATTCTCATCGGTAATGTTCGATGGTTCGCATTATGATATTGATGAGAATATCGCTAAGACGAGTGAGCTAGTTAAAATTTGCGACAGTAAAGGCATCTCAATTGAGGCTGAAGTCGGTTCTATCGGCGGCGAAGAAGATGGCGTCGTTGGAACGGGCGAGGTTGCAGATCCACAAGAATGTAAGGCTATTGCCGATCTAGGCGTTACAATGCTAGCAGCGGGAATAGGTAATATACATGGTCAATATCCTGACAATTGGGCGGGACTTGATTTCGATGTACTAGCAAAAATAAAAGAGCTAACGGGCAATATGCCACTAGTGCTTCACGGCGGTACAGGTATTTCGGAAGAAATGATCAAGAAAGCGATCTCTCTTGGCGTGAGCAAAATCAACGTAAATACTGAGTGCCAATGGGCATTCGCTGAAGCTACACGTAAATATATTGAAGAGGGTAAGGATAAGGTCGGCAAAGGATTCGACCCTAGGAAGATATTGGCACCGGGCACAGAGGCGATTAAAGTTACAGTTAAAGAGAAGATGGAACTTTTCGGTTCAGTTAATAAAGCGTAGAAATCAAAATCAATATTTGATTCTAAGGGAATGCTTTTAGCGTTCCCTTAGGTTATTTAAGAAAAACTATCACAGATTAAAGTGTTGCCTTGGTAACCACTTAATAAAAACAAGGAGAATTTAAAATGAATGAATTATATTTTTTTATCAGCATAGTTGTATATTTTTCGCTAATGCTACTATCCTACAAATTATTCGGTAAAGTCGGTCTTTACTGCAGGATCTCATTTGCGATGGTGCTTGCAAATATTGAAGCATTGAAGCTTGTCACAATGTTCGGGATGCCCGTCACACTGGGCAATGCCCTATATGGTACTAGCTATCTTGCTACTGATATTTTAAGCGAGAATCATGGCAGGAGGGATGCAAAGCTCACTGTCCATGTTGGATTTTTCGCACTTTTGGCATTTACGATAATGTCGCAGATAATGTTAATTTTCATACCTAATGTTGAGGACTTTGCCAGTCCCGCATTGCAGACAATTTTCGGACTTTCGCCCCGTCTATGCATTGCAAGTTTAGTTACATTTGCAATAATGCAGCAGGTAGACATTTGGCTATATCTTAAAATTAAAGAATTGACAAAAGGAAAACATCTTTGGCTAAGAAATAACGGCGCTACATTAATTGCGCAGCTATTTGATTCGGCATTATTTACATTGCTTGCATTTGTCGGCATCTTTGATTTTAAGACTATCATTAACTTGATTTTCTCTACTTATCTATTTAAGGTATTTGTAAGCTTGCTAGATACGCCATTCATATATATAGCAAGACGTATAAAGCCGAATGTGCTAAAAGTTCTTGTAGATGATGTTGGCTAGCTTGCAATCGTTATAGAATAGTAGTAAAATAAATGCAATAGAGTTAAGAGAAGTCGCATAAGGAGGCTATCATGAAGAATGGTTCACTAAAGGTGATGTTGGCGCATATTCCTGTCAAGATCGGACAACCGATGGAGAATGCTAAAAATCATATTGAGCAAATGAAATCGGCGAATGCCGATAATGTGAACTTGCTATTATTTAGTGAATTGTCACTAACGGGCTACACCTGTGCCGATCTATTCTTAACAAGTGATCTAATTGCAGAATCGCACAGGGCTATTGATTCATTAATTAATGAATCAAAGCCGCTAGATGTAATTGCCATTGTCGGCGCACCAATGCTTATAAACGGTGCCTTATATAACTGTGCTATCGTTATATATAAAGGTAAGATACTTGGTATTGTGCCAAAGAGCCATATCCCAAATTACCGCCATAATTATGAGAGCAGGTATTTTGCCAGTGGGCTTAATCTGCCTGGGAATATCACGGTGTCGGCATTGGGTGATGATGTGCAATTCGGCACACGGCTGCTATTCACTTGCCGAAATATGAAGGAATTCACATTCGGAATTGAGATATCGCATGATATGCTCTATCCTATATCACCGTCGGCATCGCATTCAATCGCTGGTGCTAATTTAATATGTAACCTAGCAGCGAATGCTATTCATGCGGGGGAATCGGATAGGATTAGGCGATCGGTCACTGCAAATAGTGAAAGACTCCAATGCGCATACCTATATTCAAGTGGCTCACAGGGTGAATCGACCACCGACTTATATTATTCATCTGATAAGATTATCGTTGCAATGGATAGAGCATTATGCGATAATGCACGTACATTGACGGGGATTATTGACTTGCAAGAAATTGCCGGAATACGCAGGAATGAGAGCATTTACAGCAGTGTTGTCGATAGCGATTATAGCTATATTGAATTTGAAATGAAGGAATATTCATTACCAGTAGAGCCAAAGAGTAAGACGCCGTTCCTACCACAGGGGGGCGAAATCGAGGACTTTTTGTCAGAAGTATTTGAAATACAGACGATGGGATTAATCAGGAGAATGGAGGCTGCAAATGCAAGCAGCTTAGTAATAGGCATCTCCGGTGGGCTTGATTCTACATTGTCATTGTTAGTATGCTATAATGCGATGAAAAAAGCAGGACTAACCACCGATAAAATCCATGCAGTGACAATGCCATGCTTTGGCACAACGAAGAAATCATATAAAAACGGGCATGAATTGATGGAATTGATCGGTTGCAATTCGATAGAGATAGATATAAAAGATGCAGTAACCGACGGGTTAAAGATGATTGAACATGACTTTTCTCCCGATACCACATATGAAAATGCTCAAGCTAGGCAACGGGCAATGTTACTGATGAATATTGCAAATAAATACGGTTCAATCGTTGTTGGAACATCGGATTTATCCGAGATAGCAATAGGATTTTCAACATATGGCGGCGACCATATGAGTATGTATAACGTGAATTCATCAATTCCTAAAACAACGGTGCGTGAAATTATTCGTAACTATGCTAATCAATGTGACAATCCTAGCTTAGCAGATGTCCTCCACGATATAGCCGATGCACCAATTAGCCCCGAACTCCTCCCGATAAACGATGATGGCGAGCAGGAGCAAGTGACGGAGAATATTGTCGGCAACTATGAAATTATAGACTTTATTCTATATCACCAAATAAAATTCGGATTCTCTAAAGAGAAAATTATTCGGATGCTAAAAGCGACTTTCCATGACGATTTCACCGATGAAACTATCGAGAATACAGCGAAATCATATTTTAGGCGGTTCTATGCTAATCAATTTAAGCGATCATGCATGCCCGATGGCATAAAAGCGATGGAAATTTCACTTTCGCCACGTGGGAGCTTGCGCCTACCGAGCGATTTATAAAATTGCGGGATAACCGCCAATATATCCGAATAGATTAAACTTCAAAATT
>JAAZLM010000062.1 GCA_012799315.1 Clostridiales bacterium
AGGGAAATATGCTTGCTTCCTATTGCTTTTAGCGCAACTTAAGTTTCTTCTAAGGAAGTATTCTTCTATCCTATCATAGCTATATTGATTGAATTCAAGGGGGAGATCAAGCACTTTTGCGACTGTTTCCTTTGTAATATCGTCAGTAGTTGGGCCGATCCCTCCAGTTAATATGACAATATCCGAACGGGAAAAGGCAAGTTTATATGCACTTTCTAGCCTAGATTCATTATCGCCTACACTTGTTTGATATAGCACATTTATGCCAAGCTCCGCTAATTCCCGTGATAGGAATTGCGTATTGGTGTCAAGGATCTCTCCTAATAGAAGTTCCGTTCCAACGGTAATTATTTCACAATTCACGCTAATACACCCCTTTATAACACTTCTTTTTATCCGAAAAATTTATATTCAGCATTCTTTACAGCCTCATCGATTAAAGGCTCAAAGTCAAATTTTGATTCAGCATTCATAACATACGATAGTTTTGGATTTGTTCTAGGATGGCGAGGAGTGAAGACTGTACAGCAATCCTCATACGGTTCTATCGATATATCATATGTGTCGATTTTTCTAGAAATATCGACGATTTCATTCTTGTCCATCCCGACGACCGGCCTGAATACAGGTCTGTCGCATACATCATCTGTGCAAGCTATTGCGGCAAGTGTCTGACTAGCAACTTGAGCGACGCTTTCACCCGTGATTAATGCTAATAGATCCTTCTCCTGCGCTATCTTACAGGCGACTCTCATCATCATTCGGCGAAGAATGATAGTGAATAATTCTTCAGGGCAATGCCTTTTTATCTGCTCCTGAATGTCCGTAAAATGTATTAAAATAAACTCTATGCCTTGACAATAGTCAACCATCTTCTCACATAATCGTTCTACTTTTTCCTGCGCTCGCATCGATGTATATGGCGGGCTAACAAAGTGAATTGCACTTAGCCTAATGCCACGTTTCGCCATCATATACCCTGCAACAGGGCTATCAATTCCGCCCGATAGTAGAAGGAGCGCCTTGCCCGATGAGCCGACGGGCATACCGCCCGCACCAGCGATCCTATCGGCATATATATAAGCGGCAACTTCCCGCACTTCAATGAATACTGTTAATTCGGGATTATGCACATCAACTTTAATACTAGGGTAATTATCGAGGATAATTCCACCAAGTCGGCGGGAGATCTCCATAGACATCATGGGGAATCCCTTGTCGGATCGCTTTGTTTCAACTTTAAAAGTATCGTGAGCCGATAAACTATCGGCAAGGTATTTAACCGCCTGATCGCAAATTGTGTCGAAATCTTTTTCTACACTGAGTGCTTTGCACACGACTGAAATGCCGAATACTTTCTTCATTGCCAATAGTGCCGCATCAATATCGGCATCTTCATTAGTTGGTTCGATATAGATAGTGGACTGCGCCTTAGTAATATCGAACTCGCCAATCCCGTCTAACTTCCTGCGAATATTTCTAATTAATATATCTTCAAATGTTCGTTTATTAAGCCCTTTAAGTGCTATTTCACCGTATTTTAAAAGTATAACTTCTTTCATTCTAACAATTCCTTTTTATATATTTTATGAGCGCAGCAATCTACCTTGCCCATCTTTAATGCCTGAAATTAATTTATCGATATCGTTCATCGTATTATATTTTGAAAAGCTGATTCGTATTGCGGAGTCAATCGCACTATCCTCAATGCCGAATGCCTCTAACACTCTGCTTTTTTTGCCCTTAGCACAAGCTGAACCGCTCGATACGAAAATGCCTTTTTCCTCTAAGAAATGCAGCATAATTTCGGAGCGGATCCCCTTAACAGAGAAATTCATTATATATGGAGAATGTTCATGGAACATATTTATCGATATATCATCTAGCTTTTGCAATTCGGCTTTAGCATATGAAGATAGCTTGCTCACATGGTCATAGTTCTCATCGATTTTTTCACTTCCAATGCGCACCGCCTCACCGAATGCAGCTATTAAAGGCACACTTTCTGTTCCGGGGCGCAAGCCGCTTTCTTGTCCTCCACCGTGGATCATTGGTAGGATCCGCACGCCCTTTTTGATATATAATGCTCCAACGCCTTTTACCCCGTGGATTTTGTGTGCGCTGATGCTGATTAAATCCGCATTAAGGGCGGATGCCCTCATCGGTATCTTGCAAAATGCTTGAACAGCATCGCAGTGGGTAATCAATTGCGGGTAGCGGCGCTTCAATGTGCGAAATACCTTGCCGATTGGCTGAATCGATCCACTCTCATTATTAACTAGCATCGCACTCACTAGGATTGTTCTATCATCGACCGCATCAATTAATTCGTCTTCATCAATTTGCCCGTCAACAGTGCGTATTCTCACAATATCATAGCCATTTTCCTCAAGATAGCTAAGGGGAGAATGCACACTTTGATGTTCTATATCGGTAGTGATTATCTTATTACCCCGCCTTTTGTTAGCATTGACGGTGCCGAAAATTGCAAGATTGTTGCTTTCCGTTGCACCGGAGGTAAAGAATATATTGATATATTCAGTACCAATAGCATCGCCGATTTGCCGCCTTGCCGCTAGGATTTCTTTTTCCGCATCAAGCCCCATTATGTGTAGGGAAGATGGGTTACCGTATATCGTAGTAAGGCATCTATTCAATGCCGAAACAGCCTCATCACATGGTTTTGTAGTGGCGGCATTATCAAGATATACGGGCATAAATGAACATTCCTTTCTAAATGCAATAGCAAGCAAAAATTTGCAAGTATATTCAAGTTGATAGATAGTAAATATATCGTAATTATACTACATAAACATGAAAAAATCCACCCATGAGAGGAAGTTTTTAATGCGATAGTGGATAAACCACCTTATAATGGCAACAATAATTGCAAAATTGATATGTTGGAGGTAAAAACATGATTTTAT
>JAAZLM010000063.1 GCA_012799315.1 Clostridiales bacterium
GAAAGATTCAAGATGAGTAAACCAATTGTAGTTACTGTGACCCAGCTCAACAACTATATTTCTCGTAAGTTGAAGATGGACAAGCAACTACATAATTTAATGATTAAAGGCGAAATATCGAATTTCACCAACCACCAAAAAACGGGGCATTTTTACTTCACTTTAAAAGATAGTGGTAGTTCGGTAAAGGCTATAATGTTTAATCGATATGCCTCATCAGTGAAATTCCTGCCCGAGAATGGGCTTAGTGTAACTGTTCGTGGTAGTATTCAAGTTTTTGAACGAGATGGAATATATCAAATCTATGTCGAGGATATGCAGCCCGATGGGATTGGTGCACTATATCTAGCATATGAGCAACTCAAGGAAAAGCTTGATAAAGAGGGGCTATTCGACCCAGCCCATAAGCGCCCCATACCGAAAATGCCAATGAGGATCTGCCTAATCACTGCTAAATCCGGCGCTGCTCTACAAGATATGCTAAGCATCTTAGAAAGACGGTTCCCGATTACAGCAGTTTATCTTATACCAACACTTGTGCAAGGCGCCGCAGCACCAAAATCCATATGCGATTCGATTGTAAAGGCGCAGGATACCGATGCTGATCTGATAATTCTTGGTCGAGGCGGCGGATCGATTGAAGATTTATGGGCATTCAACGATGAATTTGTCGCTAGGCAAATATATAAAAGCAGGATACCTGTTATTTCTGCAGTTGGACATGAAACGGATTTTACAATTGCCGACTTAGTAGCAGATTTAAGGGCTCCAACCCCATCTGCGGCTGCTGAATTAGCAGTACCCGATAAGATAAATTTACAAAACAACTTATATAAGATGAGCCAGATAATTTTCAATTATACGGCGAGCAAATTGCAGGTATATAGGAATATTCTTGGCAGTGCATCGGCAAAATTATCGGCAAAATCACCGCAGAATATGATAAAATTACATGCACATCAGTTAAACACATTGAACTCACGATTGAATGAGAGTATATCACAGAAGATAAAATCCGATATTGCAAAACTTAAGGAAAATATTAATGTGATCGAGGCAATGAGTCCCCTAAATGTGCTTTCAAGGGGATTCGCCATAACATATAAAGATGATAAGATAATACGAAAATCTAGTGAACTAGATGTCGGTGATAATATATCTATCCATTTAAGAGAAGGAAAAGTCCACGCAAAAGTAGAAGAAATTGAGCTACCTAATGCTGGACAAAGGGGAGAGTAATATGACATTTGAAGCATCAATGCTAAGGTTAGAAGAAATTGTAAAAGAGATGGAAAATGGCGAGTTGTCGTTAGAACAGTCAATGAAATTATATGAAGAAGGAACAAAACTTGCTCTGAAGTGCAAGGAACAGCTTGAAAAAGCTCAAATGAAAATCACAACACTCAGTGACAATAAGGAGCAAGATGCAAATGCCAATGAATCAAACGAATAAAACGGTATTAGAGAACTATATTTCCATAATAAATGACAAACTACTAACATTAATA
>JAAZLM010000064.1 GCA_012799315.1 Clostridiales bacterium
AACAATTAAAGCGCTCTTATGAGTTGATTTTACATATAGAATGTGATAATATTAACGTGTTAAGGGGCAGGACCTAAATTTCGATTTAGTTTTGCAACTTTAAATTTTCGCTGGATAGTTAGCTTAAACTAACTTCCATTATAAGGCGGTTGCTATGTTTAGAGGGAGTGGCTCTTGATGTTGCAAATTAGAGTTGAAATTATGGGCATAAAACACATGATATCAGTCCCGATGTGCATTAGCAAGAAAAAGCAAAGCAAAACTAGATATGCACGACTTCTAACATAGGGGATGGATTAACACGTTCAAGAACTTCAAAACAAATGTAAGGAGAGAGTTTAAGTGAATAATAGACACACATCCAAAAATACAGAAAAAAGCATTTACTATGCTAAAGACGGTTGCGAATATATTGTTACGAGCGCACCGGATCTAGGCATTTTAAAAAGTCTTGGTATCGTAAAAGATACAAGTATACATAAACGCATGACCCATAAGTTGGGCGGGCCTGTTCTGCTCATGGTGCAGTCTAGTTCGATAGCAATTGGGAAAGATATTGCAGAACAAATTTTAGTTAGGGGGTAGGGGACATGGGCAGTTGTCATGAAGTTAAAGAAGACGCAAGGGTGTATGATAAGACCGATAAAATTCTCCTAATGGGTAATCCCAACGTTGGTAAAAGCGTATTTTTCTCCAGTATGACAGGAATCAATGTTGTTAGCTCAAATTTTGCTGGGACAACGGTAAGCTATACAGAGGGGAAAATCAAATTAGGCGATAAGCCATACACATTAATTGATGTTCCGGGTACATATTCCATGGATGCAACGTCCGAAGTTGAAGAGGTTGCAATTAGTTTTATGAAAAGCAATCCATTAGCGGTAATATGCGTTCTTGACGCAACGAATCTTGAAAGAAATATAAAGCTTGGGCTTGATCTTTTAGAATATGATGTACCGATTGTATTCGCATTGAACTTACTTGACGTTGCAAAGCGTCACGGATTAGAGATAAATGCTGCCCTATTGTCGCAAGAATTGGGCGCTCCTGTAATTCCAACAGTAGCCGTAAATAATGAAGGTGTTGACGAATTAAAAGAGGAACTGATAAAAGCATTATCACAACAACAGCCGAAGACCGGCTGCAGCGGTTGTAGCGGATGTCCTGTTGCTTGTCCATCGATGAAGATGAGTAAGGATAGCAACAACTGGGAAAGAGCCAAAATAATCACCGCACGAGTGAGAAGAAAAACAGTTGGTAAATTGAGCTTTCTAGATAAATTAGGTAATAGTATGCTCAAGCCATGGCCGGGAATACCAATAGCAATTCTTATTGTCCTCTTATCACTTGGTATTATTGTCGGTGGTGGTAAAGCATTGCGTGCCGTATTGTTACTGCCATTAGTAAACAACTTAATTGTGCCATTCTTTAAGATGATATTCGGCGCAATTATACCTGAGGGAATTCTATACAATATCCTCATTGGTGAATACGGTATATTCGTCATTGGATTCGAGTGGATTATCGCATTGATTCTCCCGTATGTATTCCTATTCTACGTCGTATTCTCATTCTTGGAGGATTCGGGAGTGCTACCACGATTGAGCGTGTTATTCGATAATATAATGCGCAAGATGGGCATACAGGGCGGCAGTATGATCACTATTTTAATGGGATATGGTTGTGCGGTGCCGGCGATTATCGGATCAAGAACTGCAACAACGAGGAAGGAACGTTTAATCATTTCTTCGGTTATATGTTTCGCCGTTCCATGTATTTCACAAACGGGTGCATTAATTAGCTTATTTGCGGGATATTCTCCCATTTTACTAATATTAATGTTGCTCCTA
>JAAZLM010000065.1 GCA_012799315.1 Clostridiales bacterium
GGCTCGGTCACTATAAGGTATATTGCTTGTTAAAATATCGTAAAATCGTGCAAATTCAAAATAACCGCTCATTTATCCTTGAGCCTCTCGAAAACAATTTCATACCCATCACTACCGTAGTTTAGAGTGCGATTCACCCTGCTAATAGTGGCTGTGCTGGCACTTGTCGCATTTACAATATCGCTATAAACATGACGCTCATTAAGCATCTTAGCAACTTGCAAGCGTTGGGAAATTGACTTTAGCTCTAGAACCGTGCACAAATCTTCAAAAAACTTATAACACTCGTCAACGGTTTCTAAACACAAAATGGCCTCGAAAAGATAGTCTAAATTATCATCTTTAAGCTTACTTGTCAATAAAATCCCTCCTATTATTATGTATATACATTTTACCACACTAAAACGTAAAAGTCAATTGTTGTATGTTCGAGATCTACACATCGTTGCGGATTAAGTCATCATAGCTTTCTCTTTTAACGATAGTTCTAGCCTTACCCTTGGACACCATAACAACTGCCGCCCTTGGTATTCTATTGTAGTTCGATGCCATTGAATAGTTATATGCTCCCGTCGCTAGGACTGCCAAAATGTCGCCTGTTTCTACTTCTTGGATCTTTACATTTTCGCCGAGTAAGTCCCCGCTTTCACAACATTTTCCCGCTACGGTGACCTCCCTTTCCTTTGGTAGGTTTGCTTTATTGGCAAGCAACATTTCATATTTAGCACCATATAATGCGTATCTAGGGTTGTCCGTCATACCACCGTCGACCGATACATATGTCCTAACATCGGGTATTTTCTTAACTGAACCGACTTTGTACAAAGTGATTCCTGCTGGCCCCGCAATTGAGCGGCCGGGTTCTAATAAGATGAATGGCAACCTTATATCAAGCTGCTTGCATTTGTCTTTAACTACTTCCGATACCCTCTCCATATAGGCCTCATTCGGCTTTTGCTCTTGATCGAGTGTGTATCTTATGCCGAATCCCCCACCGAGGTTTAAATCGTGAATTTCATAATCCAACTCATTTTTAACCTTTGCGGTGAATAGGAGCATTACTTTTGCCGCCAATGCGAATGGCTCTATATCAAATATCTGCGATCCAATATGACAGTGGAAACCCCTCAAATTAATATTGTCGGATTCAATGGCTAATTTAGCCGCTGCGAATGCTTCGCCCGTTTCTAGCGCAAGTCCGAACTTGCTGTCGATTTGTCCCGTCATGATAAAGTTATGTGTATTCGCATCTACACCGGGCTTAATGCGTAACATGATGTTGGCGGTTTTATTCATCTCATTCGCAAGCCTGGTTAGTAGCGACAATTCATCGAAATTATCGACTACAATCCTGCCAACTCCGTAATCTAATGCAAGCTTTAGTTCCTGTTCGGTTTTATTGTTACCATGGAATACAAGCTTCTCCGGTGGGAAGTTGACACTCATTGCAGTATGGAGCTCACCGCCCGACGATATATCGAGCCCAAGTCCCTCATCATTGATGATACGGCACATCTCTTTACAGCAAAAAGTTTTACTAGCATAGCAAACTAAGCCATCGCCATAATATTTCTCAATCGATGCTTTAAAACTGCGGCAATTCTCCCTTATAACGTCTTCATCCATCACATATAATGGTGTTTTATATTCATTTACTAAGTCAATTGTGTCTACATTACCAATTTCAAGATTGCCTTTTTTATTTATATTTAGATTCTTCGATATAAACATTGAGTTATACCTCTTTTCACTAGTTAATCTATCTTAATTGTTGCTATCAGGCTGAATTGCAATTTCTTCAATGATCTCTTTCATTCGTTCTACACCTTCGCCCGTTATTGATGAGAACGGTATCATTTCAATTTGGTCGGAATAGGGGACTTCATTTTGTAGTGAAGTCCACCGTGCATTCCGCCGCTTTGTTTTAAGTTTATCTACCTTTGTCAATATTATTACGAAAGGGAGTTCGTTCTCCACCAGATATTCTATCATGGCTAAGTCGTCATTTGTTGGCGGATGGCGAAAATCAATCAGCTGGAAGACTAGACCGATCTCCCTGTCATCGGCTAGATACCCTTCAATTAATTTAGACCAGCGCAACTTTTCCTTTTGTGATACCTTGGCATAGCCGTATCCGGGTAGGTCGACTAAATAGATATGTTCTAACGAGTAGAAATTTATCGTTGCCGTCTTTCCCGGAACGGAGCTAACTCTAGCAAGTGATTTTCTATTAAGTAACTTATTTATTAGTGACGATTTACCCACATTTGAGCGCCCAACAAAGACAAATTCCTGTCTATCTGATTCAGCAATTTGATTGTGCTTGCCATACGATGTGAAGAATTCTGCATTATGAAAATTCAATTGCCCTCTCCCTTTCCATGAATTTATGAGTTAATTGTTGCGTTTTCTTTATCCGTTATAGGCTTGATAATAGCATCGATCTGTGCCTTATGCATACCGCCAGTATGCTCAATCTTTTTTATACAGAAATTCGGCGATACAAGCGCCTGTTCAAGCACGGTTTTAACATCGTCAACTAATACAAATTCAATGTTCTCACGGACAACATCGTCAACTTCGGTTAAGTCGGCTTCATTCCCCTTTGGAATTATAACTTTCTTTACTCCGGATTTGTATGCTGCCATTGCTTTCTCACGCAGTCCTCCGATCGGCAAAACCTTACCCCTTAGGGTAACTTCACCGGTCATAGCAATATCCCGCCTAACAGCAATATTCGATAAGGCCGATATTATAGCTGTCGTCAATGCAATTCCTGCCGATGGGCCATCTTTAGGCACTGCTCCCTCCGGTGCGTGAATGTGTATATCTTTATTCTTATAGAAATCTACATCAATGCAGTATTCCTTAGCAATGCTCCTTGCATAGCTAACGGCAATTTTGGCGGATTCTTTCATCACATCACCTAGGCTACCCGTGAGTTCAATCTTCCCCTTACCGTCAAGCACTAAAACTTCAAGCGGCATCAGTACGCCGCCGACAGATGTCCACGCAAGTCCATTCACTGCGCCTATCTCATCTTGTTTTGATAGTTCATCATCTAGGTATTTCTTCGGCCCTAGATATTTTTCTATATTATTAGCAGTGAAAGATATGCTCTTTTGCTTACCGGATACGATAATTCTAGCAGCCTTCCTCAATAGGGCGGCGATTTCCCTCTCTAATGAGCGCACACCCGCCTCTTTAGTATATCCATCTATCAAGCTATATATCGCCGAATCGGTTATTCTCGCCTTCGACATTGTTAGCCCGTGTTTCTTCAGTTGTTTCTTTATTAGGTGGCGCTTAGCTATATTAAATTTTTCCTCACGAGTGTAGCTGCCTAGTTCAATAACATCCATCCTATCTAGTAATGGTGCAGGTATCGTGCTAGTCGTGTTTGCAGTAGTTAGAAATAGAACTTCACTCAAGTCGAACGGTACTTCAATATAATGATCACGGAATTCAGAATTCTGCTCTGAATCTAGCACTTCAAGCATTGCCGATGCTGGATCTCCTCTGAAATCACTGCTCATCTTATCTATCTCATCGAGCAGAATTAGAGGATTCTTACTATCGACTACTTTCATGGCATTAATAATTCGCCCAGGCATTGCACCTATATAGGTCTTGCGGTGCCCTCTAATATCGGATTCGTCACGAACACCACCAAGAGAAATCCTAGTATATTTCTTCCCGATTGAGGTGGCGATAGATCGTGCAATTGATGTTTTTCCGACACCCGGCGGCCCTACAAGGCAGATGATCTGCGAATTGGAGTCGGGATTCAACATCCTAACCGCTAGCAATTCAAGGATTCTTTCCTTAACCTTTTGCAGTCCGTGATGGTCGTGGTCAAGCTGTTTTTTTGCTCGATCAAGATCTAGCCTGTCCTTAGTGCGTGTATTCCACGGTAAGTCAAGACAAGTATCTAAATATGTACGAATCAGCGCCGCCTCATGTGAATTCGGTGGCATTTTCATCAGCTTCTCAGTTTCCTTATAGAGTTTTTCA
>JAAZLM010000066.1 GCA_012799315.1 Clostridiales bacterium
AGATGCAATACTTTTTTACATTTTTATCAAAAACTTTTTCGGAGTGGCGTTTATATTCCCTATTATAGCATTATGCCGCCTCATTTTCAATGTTTTGTGTGAAATTGTACATGTTTTCGCAAAATATCCCGTACCCCTTTTCGGGATTATTAACAAATACATGAGTAACCGCGCCAACAATAGCGCCATTTTGTATTATCGGGCTACCGCTCATTCCCTGAACTATCCCACCTGTTTTGGCTAATAATGCTGGATCGACTACACGAATAACTAGATTTTTTGTTGCATTTTTATCCCTGAACTGTATTCTCTCTATTTCTATATCATATTCCTTTGGCTGATTTCCCTCCGTCGTTACAAGGATTGTCGCAGCACCGATTTCTACATCTTGTTTCATAACCATTGGCATCGGCTCGAATGACGTCGGCGCTGAATTAAATGTGCCGAACACACCCGTTTCATTGTTTATTAGCAGCTTCCCGATGGCGGTTTTCGACACGAAACTGCCAATCAATTCGCCCGGCTCACCAACTAATCCTTTTGTAGAACCACTTATATTTACTGCAACAACTTCCCCCGACATTAATGGCAGAATCTCTCCTGTATCTACATCGCATACTGGATGACCTAGCCCACCGAATGTTGAATTCTTCGGATCATAGTATGTTACTGTTCCAATACCGGCACTTGAGTCCCGCACCCATATACCAACTTTATAGCAATCATTTGAGCTTGAATAGATCGGTTCCAGTGATACTGTTAATTTCTTATCATCTCTTTTTAATGATACCTGCACCTTCTTACCTTGACTTTTTTCGATTACTCTTGCAATATCATCATTGCTTTCAACTTCTTGTCCGTCTATATCTAGGATTATATCTCCCACCTGTATCCCTGCTTCTCGTGCTGGGCATTGATACCCATCTTCGCTATCTACATCGGCGATCCCGATTACAACTACCCCTTCGGTAAGCATTTTAATGCCGAATGGACTTCCACCCGGAATGAGCATCGGCCTCTCGACTGTTTTGACGCTGACTTCTTTTATTGGGAATATGCCGAGCAATTTTAATTCTGTGGAATCCGACGGTTGAAGTGATTTCGACACTTGGCCTTTCACACTTTTGTGCATCTTTTTTTCCGCTATTATTTCAAAATGTCGATTCAAATGCAGTTGGCTATCTTCAGTAACATAGTACTGATTCGGCAACGTAACATTATAATATATTACAACGCTAAATACCACCATTACCATAATAGACACAGCAGATGTAAGCGACATAACTATCTTTCTCATACACTGTATTCCTCCATCAAATAAAACTTTTTTCTTCTTTGGCTTTATTATTATTCGCTGCAATTATGATAATATAATAGGTAAATTGATAGGGCTATATATTAGTAAAAACTCAAACAAAAACTAAATATGTAATATTTAAAATGGGGAATCTATTGCATATTACAGTGAAAATATGATATGATATTATATTGTAATGGGATAAATTCTATCAATTCTTTTTTTTAAAAAATATCATCTTATTTATCTTAATCATTTTGAGCAATAATATTCTAACGAAACTTATCCAAGGAGGAATTTGTATCAAGGCTTTAATTATAGTTTTAAAAATTTTTCTGTTGCTTCTCACTTCAATATGGGGACTTGCACTCAATATACTCGGTGCTTTTGGGCTGATTATATATACTAAGGCGCCCGTATTGGGCATTGCTCTCCTAATCACGACAATATTAGGCTACATAATACCGACAATACTCATTATGCTCAATAGAGCGAAGCTTGCTGCAATATTATCATGTGTAGCAAGCATCGCCCTTATATTCATCGGTGTTGGCATCTCTAACATCGAATTAGTAAATTCCATCACCTTTTACAGGAATCATCTACCGTCAATTTTCATCTCCATATTAATTGTTCTGATCTCGGTTTTTTCAAATTTAGATGAAATCAAGCAGTATTTAATAAAGCGCAAGGAGAAGGAGAATGAAGCTGCTCCATCGATTTTTTCTAAACGGAGTTAACTTATTTCCTCAATTTAAACAGCCCAATAATTGATGATACTACTGGCACTGCCAATGTGCAAACAGCTATATAAGCCAATGCCTGAGTCGATGGCGGAACAACGGCGAACACTTTTTGCAATATGCCGACACAGCACACTAAAATTAATATTGATGCTGATACAAGCACTGCCAAAATTAATTTGATATTGTTAAGGTAGGGAACGTTTAATAACGTTCCTTTTTCATGTTTACATTCAAACACATGGAAGAATTGTGAGAATGCAAGTGTAAGGAATGCCGCCGTCCTTGCCATTCCAATACTTTGCGTTAATCTTAGAACCGTACTGAATGCTCCCAATGTTGCAAGTGCTATCAATATCCCTCTTATCACTATCGCAAACAACATCCCATTTGCAAATATACCTTCATCAGGATGTCGGGGCGTGCGTCGCATTATATCTTCATCCGGTGGCTCTACTCCCAATGCTATTGCCGGTAGTCCATCTGTAACAAGATTAACTAGCAGTATTTGAATTGGTACAAGCACGACGGGGAATCCCATTATCATACCAAGAAGCATTGTAAGTACTTCACCAGTATTTGACGATAACATATAGCGAATTGATTTCCTAATATTCTCGTATACTGTTCTGCCCTGCTCAATTGCTTTGACTAAAGTTGCAAAATTATCATCAAGCAATATAATATCCGATGCTTCCTTCGTTACATCCGTTCCCGTTATGCCCATTGAAACACCAATGCTAGCCTCTTTAACAGCGGGGGCATCATTAACACCGTCGCCCGTCATTGCGACAATCTCGCCGGTGCGTTTAAATGCTTTTACAATTCTTAGCTTATCCGTCGGGCTAACTCTAGCAAACACCGCAATGTTAGAAATCCTTGAGTCAAGCTGATCATCGGTTAGCTTTTCCAATTCGCTGCCCGTCATCACACCCATATCACCGGTTAAAATGCCGACTTGTTTAGCGATGGCGCAAGCAGTATTTTTATGATCACCCGTTATCATTACTGTCTTAACCTTTGCCCATTTACAAGTGCGAACGGC
>JAAZLM010000067.1 GCA_012799315.1 Clostridiales bacterium
GATGAATTCTCCAGGACATAGGAAGAATATACTGTCACCTTCATATACTCATATTGGTGTAGGTTATTATGAAAAGAGTAATAGTCAATACACTTATTATTGGACGCAGTTCTTTTACGCAATGTGACGGGAAATACTTTATAGTATAGGCGGGGAACACATCCACCGCTTATACTTTTTTACACTTAATTCATGCAAGATGTTGCGAGTTGTGATAATATTAAAGGGAAGTAATGGGATTAAGGGAGACTCATTTTATGAAGAAGTCAAAAATAATAATAATATCTGCTATAATAGTCGCTATTATAGGGATTTATATAGCTAAACAATTTTGCGGAGAATTACATGAACATGATGAAAATTGTGGTCATATTCATGTGATATACGAATCGTTTTAATGGTGCAATATGCGTTAATCACATGAAAGAGATGGTCAAAGCATGATAGATAATTTACTCAACACGATGAAAGATTTGATGACGCATAGCCTATGGTTGGCGCCGCTCATTGCATTAATTGCAGGAGTGATTGCATCATTCACACCTTGTTGCTTATCGAGCATACCACTGATAATTGGATATGTTGGGGGATATGCTGGCAACGATAGCAAAAAGGCATTTAAATATTCGCTAATCTTCTGTCTTGGTACGGCGATCAGCTATACTGGGCTAGGGATAGCACTAGCATTAATCGGCGGATTAATGCGTGAGGCGGGGTCGTGGTGGTATATTCTACTTGGGATATTGATGGTCGTGATGGCTCTGCAAATGTGGGAGGTTATCAATATCATCCCCGCATCGGGGCATAGCAATAAGAATCCCAAAAAGGGATATATAGGGGCATTTTTAGCTGGTCTTATTGGTGGCGTATTTTCGTCACCGTGCTCCACTCCCGTTTTAGTCGTGCTCCTAGCAATGGTCGCAAGTGGCGCAAGCGTCGTAATGGGATTAATTCTATTACTGCTGTATTCGCTCGGACACAGTATTCTACCGCTAATCGCCGGAACATCAATGGGATTCGTAAAGCAAATATCAGCATCTAACAAATACGCACATTTTAGCAAGGTGGTTAAAATCACCACCGGGAGCATAATATTACTACTAGCATTCTATATGTTTTATGAGGGATTTTAGGACAAGCGTTTGCAATGAGGTGATTAAGGTTATAGAAATTGGGAACGACTGGGACGGACTATTGCAGGATGAGTTTTGTAAGGATTATTTTACCCGACTAATGTCCACCCTCGATAATGAATATAAAAATTACACCATATATCCCCGCAGGGAAGATGTTTTCACCGCCTTTCGCCAAACGTCCTATGCCGATACCAAAGTCGTGATTCTAGGGCAGGACCCATATCATGGTGAGGGGCAATCGCACGGGCTGGCTTTTTCGGTTAAGAGGGGGACGAAGATTCCTCCATCGTTGCGGAGTATTTTCACTGAAATTAGTGACGATATTGGCTGTAATATACCGAATAACGGACATCTATCGCCATGGGCAAAGCAGGGAGTTCTCCTACTAAATACAGTGCTAACGGTGAGGGCGAACTCACCTAATTCGCACAAAAAAATAGGTTGGGAGATATTCACTGATAAAGTTATAGAAATTCTAAATCTAAGTGAGTCACCAATTGTGTTCATTCTATGGGGGAATCCCGCCAAGGCAAAGGCAACAAAGATAACGAATCCACGCCACTATGTGCTAACAAGCGTACATCCAAGTCCGCTATCATCGTGGGGAGGATTCTTTGGATGTCGGCATTTCTCAAAGGCGAATGCCTTTTTAAAATCGGTCAATCGCAGTGAAATTGACTGGCAGATACCGAGCATTTAAAATTCAGCAAACAATATACTAAGGGAGATGCATATTTTTGGATAGGAACGAGCAAGACAGAATACGCCGTGAAAAGATAGAGTTAATTAAATTAAAGCAAGGATTAATTGAAGAATCCGACTTGATAAAGGAAGAAAAGCAAGAACGAGAAAAGCTAAAAGGCTTCAAACGGGTAAAGAACTATGTTTATCACAACAGGCCATTCATATTGGTGGGATTGTTCTTTGCAGTCGTATTCGGATATATGTTATTCGATATGCTAAGTACCGAGAAGCCCGATATACGAGTGCTTTTTGCAACATCGGAGAATTATAGCATGAAAATGCCGCTAATTGAAGAGGCAATTGAGAATTATGTTGAGGATTATAACGGCAATGGCAAGGTGCATGTCGATATAAACTACATCCAACTTGATCTTGAAGGTGGGGGGAATCCCGATTATTTTGCAGCTAATCAAACTAAGTTAATCGGCGAATTAGCAGTGGGGAAGTCGATGTTGCTGATACTGGATAATAAAGTAGCAGAATATATACAGGGTGATGATAATTATGCGATAATGGCGGACTTGACCGATATGTTCCCCGATAATGACCTTATCACTAGGGAGGGATTCTACTTAAAAGGATCGAAGCTTGCGCAGCTAGCTAAGTGGGAATCCGTAACCGACGATGTTTTTTTAGCAGTACGGCGAGGCGATGAGGCATTGGCCGCTACTGAAAAGGGAATGGAAGAAAACTATAAAAAGGCACTCGAAACATTTAAGAAGATAGTCGAAGATGAATTAAATTGAGCAACAAAAAACCGTATGTGTAATTACACATACGGTTTTAAATTTAGAATAATGGATTAGCCAAGTCTTTCTTCTAGTTTTCCTAGCTCGTCCATGAGTTCGCTAGGCAGCCTATCGCCGAATTTCTTATAGAATTCGTGAATGCCAGCAGCCTCCTCTTTCCATAGAGCGACGTCAACATCTAGCAGTTCCTTCATGATATCTAGATCGACATCGTCAAGACCATCGATATTAATATCTTCAGGCTTAGGCTCATATCCGATTGGAGTTTCAACAGCATCGGCCTTACCTTCGCAACGTTTGATAATCCAGTCAAGGACACGCATATTGTCGCCGAATCCAGGCCAAATGAAGTTACCGTCATCATCAAGTCTAAACCAGTTAACGTTGAAGATTTCAGGTGCTTTATCGCCAAGCTTCTTGCCGATTTCTAGCCAATGTTTGAAGTAATCTCCCATATGATAGCCGCAGAATGGCAGCATCGCCATTGGATCACGTCTTACAACTCCGACTTCACCACTTGCTGCAGCAGTTGTTTCAGATGCCATGATCGAACCAACGAATACACCGTGTTGCCAATCATAGGATTGATATACTAGCGGAGCGGTTTTCGCACGACGTCCACCGAATACGATAGCCGATATTGGCACACCACTCGGTGAATTGAATTCATCACTAATGCAAGGGCAGTTAATTGCAGGAGCAGTGAAACGGCTGTTCGGATGTGCGCCCTTTTCAGCCATATCAGAATTCCATTCTTCGCCCTTCCAGTTCAGTGCATTAGTAATTGGTTCTTTGTCGAGCCCCTCCCACCAAACTGTATTATCATCTAATTTATGCACAACATTGGTGAAGATAGTATTCTTCTTTGTTGATGCAAGTGCATTAGGATTGGATTTTTCGTTTGTTCCAGGGGCAACACCGAAGAATCCATTTTCGGGATTGATTGCCCATAGACGGCCATCATCACCAATGCGGATCCAAGCGATGTCATCACCAACACACCAGACCTTATAGCCTTTTTGCGCATAGATCTCTGGCGGAATAAGCATAGCAAGGTTTGTTTTACCGCATGCGGATGGGAATGCAGCAGCAATGTACTTAACTTCTCCCTTTGGATTCTCAATACCAAGAATTAGCATATGCTCAGCTAGCCAACCCTCATTCTTACCTTGATATGAAGCAATTCTAAGAGCGAAACACTTCTTACCTAGCAAGACGTTTCCACCGTATCCGGAGTTGATTGACCAAATTGTATTATCTTCTGGGAAGTGGCAGATATAGCGGTTTTCCTCATCAATATCGGCCTTTGAATGTAGCCCACGCACAAAGTCGTTGGACGTATCGCCAAGTTGCTTTAGTGCATCTTTACCCATTCTTGTCATTATATCCATGTTGAGTACGACGTAAATTGAGTCGGTAACTTCAACACCAACTTTTGAGAAAGGAGACCCGATAGGACCCATCGAATAAGGGATTACATACATGGTGCGTCCCTTCATTGATCCGTCGAATAGCTTACCCAATTTGTCATATGCTTCTTTCGGATTCCACCAGTTATTTGTAGGACCAGCGTCCTCCTCATTCGTGGAGCAAATGAAAGTTCTATGCTCGACCCTTGCAACGTCATTGATTGCCGTCCTGTGGATTAAACATCCAGGAAGTTTTTCCTCGTTCAGTCTTTGCATTTCACCAATTGCAATGCTTTCATTTGTTAAAGCTTCAAGTTGTTCGTCGCTTCCATCAATCCAGACTACATTATCCGGCTTAGTTAGTGCGACCATTTCGTCTACCCACGATAGAACGTTCTTATTTTTAGTCATACGCTTATCTCCTTTCAAAAAGATAAAATTAAATTTTAAGGGGTGAAACAAATCTCCCACAACTACCATTGTAATATATGCTAGTCAATACGTCAACGAACAGATTGTTAATAAAATGACGCTCTTTTTGCAAGAAATAAAACGCATTCATGCAAAAGGTAGCTCAATCTACCGTATAATGGGCATTGACAGTGAAGTTGAAGTTATTAACAGTCCTTTAACTAGAGCTTCTTTGTAGCAATTGCATTCAGGCTTTCATCGGCAAAATTGCCATTCTTATATTCATAATAGGCTTGACTGCCGATCATTGCGGCATTGTCACCGCATAATTCGATCGGCGGTATATATAGATCCCAGCCCCGCTCATCACAAGCCGCCTCAACCATTGCACGTAGCTCCGAATTAGCGGCGACGCCACCCGCAATCGCAATTTTAGTGTGTGAATGCTCTTTGGCGGCGGCGATTAACCTCTCACTGAGCATTTCACATACAGTGCGTTGGAAAGATGCCGCCATATCGTTTTTGTCGAATGGGATATTCTTCTGCTCATGATTATGGACAAGATTAATCACTGCTGTCTTTAAACCTGAAAAGCTAAAGTCGAATGGGCTCCCATCAATAACGGGATGCGGCAACTTATAGGCATTGCCATCACCTTGTCTTGACATTTTATCGATAGATATACCGCCCGGATAGGGGAATCCTAGCACTCGTGCAACTTTGTCAAAGGCTTCGCCAGCGGCATCGTCCCTCGTGCGGCCGATAATATCAAAATCCGTGTAGGAATTAACCTGCACAATATGACTATGCCCACCGGAGGCAACAAGACACATGAATGGTGGCTCAAGTTCTCTATACGCAATGTAATTTGACGCAATATGCCCCTTAATATGGTGGACTGGTATTAACGGCTTCGATGTTGCCATGCTCAGCCCTTTAGCATAATTTACTCCAACTAACAATGCGCCAATCAGACCGGGCGCATATGTCACGGCAATTGCATCAATATCGTTAAGGGGAGTATTTGCATCTTTCAATGCCTTATCCACGATGGGGACAATATTTTCACAATGGCGCCTTGACGCAATTTCCGGTACGACGCCGCCATATAGAGCGTGTTCATCAACCTGTGAAGCTATGACAGATGAAAGAACAGTCCTGCCACTTTCAACAACGGCGGCGGCAGTTTCATCGCATGAGCTTTCTATTGCAAGTATTTTCATTGATGTTTCTTACCTTTCTACATATTATTATTTTACTAAATTTCAGAATCCTTACCACTTAAAACGCAGAAAAACCCCGCATTGTGGGGGTGGTTACAGGTATTTTGTCATGAGGATAGCATCTTCATCGGGCCTTTTATAAAAGCCCTTGCGAATACCAACATCATCGAATCCAGCCTTCCTATACAATCGTCTTGCAGCATGGTTTGAAACTCTAACTTCTAATGTGATGAAGCTAACTCCTCTTTCTCTGCAAAGATTCTCTAATGTGATTAGCAGTAACGGGGCAATCCTCTTTTTACGGTAGTTTGGTATGATAGCAATATTATTTATACTGCATTCATCAAGTACGATCGCCGCATTAACATATCCTATCACTTCATTGCCGATGCAGGCAATGAATGTGTAGGAATTAGGATTTGCAAATTCATCATGATATGCTCTTTCCGACCATGGCGTGGAAAAACACATCTTATCAATTCTTGCTACTGCTGGTATATGTGGGATCTCCATAGAGATTATCTTAACATCCATAGGCAGCTATCCATATTACGAAATTGCTGATTCGTAGTATTTGATGAACGAATCACGGCATTTACGATAGACTTCAATATCGCATTCGAACGGATCGGCAGTGTTTATCACAATGACACGATTATGCAGATTCCTGATTGAGCGGGCACTATTTAGCACCGCACGTTTATGTGCAAAACTCATTACATGAATTTCATCGAAATCGGCTATATCATATTTCGATAATGGTTCTACTATATGTTCGGTTGCGTCAATTCCAATCTCCTCTAATGCTGCTACTGCATTCTCGGAAATCACTTCATCAGCCTGTGCCGCAATGCCAGCACTGAAGAATTCATAATCTAGTTTCTTCTTCCTAGCAATGTCCCGTGCGATATATTCCGCCATCGGACTCCTGCAGGTATTCCCCGTGCATACAATAAGAATTTTCTTCATAATATCTCTCCTATAAAAGTCAGTGAGGAATCTTAGCTATATAATTATAAGAATTCCATCACAATTGCTTATATCTATTTAATGCGCATCGTACCAGCTATTGCCGATATTGACATCGGCGACTAAAGGTGCTTTTAATACGGTGGCATTCTCCATTTCTTCATGTAGAATTTCACTAGCTCTTTCACTATCTGCCTCACTCGCCTCAACGATTAGTTCGTCATGCACTTGAAGAATTAATTTTGCATCAAGCTTTTCGTCCTTTAGCTTGCGATAAACATTGACCATTGCAATCTTAATAATGTCGGCGGCGCTCCCTTGAATTGGTGTGTTCATAGCGATTCTCTTGCCCAATGCTTGTTGAATCTTATTCCTAGATTTTAATTCGGGGATATATCTTCTTCGCCCGAACATAGTAGTAACATATCCTTGTTGCTCACCTTTGGATACAGTATCTTCCATATAATCACGAACACCGTGATATTTAGATAGATAGCCTTTAATATATCTGTCCGCCTCCGCCACGCTAACCCCGATATCTTGCGATAGTGAATATGCGCCAATTCCATATACAATGCCGAAGTTAACCGCCTTTGCCGCATTCCTCATTTGAGAATCGACAAATGCTAACGGTATTCCAAATACTTGTGAAGCGGTAATAGCATGAATATCCTCACCATCATTGAATGCTTGAATCATTGTCGCATCGTCGGAAAGATGAGCAAGAACACGCAGTTCAATTTGTGAATAGTCGGCATCAAGGAATAAATACCCCTTCTTAGATATGAAAAACTTCCTCATATTACGGCCGAGTTCTGTGCGAACGGGGATATTCTGCATATTAGGCTCAGTGGATGAGATCCGCCCCGTCCTAGTTTCCGTCTGGCGAAAGGAGGAATGTATCCTACCATCGTCATGCACGACTTTTAAGATGCCATCAACATATGTTGAATTTAGCTTCGTCAATTGGCGGTATTCTAGCACAAGCCCCACTATCGGATGTTCGTTGCGCAATTCCTCAAGCACTTCCGCATTGGTGGAATAGCCGCTCTTTGTTTTCTTTTTCGGTGGTAGACCGAGATCCTCAAACAATATTTCACTAAGCTGCTTTGGCGAACTTACATTGAAGTCACGACCTGCAAGATTATGAATTTCACTTTCTATGCGGTCAATATCGCTTTTTAGCTCATCGCCGAATTTCTTTATCCCATTCTCATCTATTTCAATCCCCTCAACCTCCATGCTTGCGAGCACTTCCGCAAGTGGGAGTTCGATATTATCGAGCAAATGCCTCATTCCCACCTGCTCAATTTCCTTATCGAGGTAATCGCACAAAGTCGGCATCACGGTAATTTCCCATTGCTTATCATCAGCTATATAAGCAATATCCCATTCATTACACAGCCGCTCCATACTATAATCGGTCGATGTCGGATTAAGCAGATACCCAGCTAAAGAAATATCGAAAATTACATTGTTTAATTGACTATCATTTTCAAAAGCGAACTTGTGCATTGCCTTTGCGTCATATGTCCGCTTTGGCAACTTGCTTTCTAAAATTTTTAATATATCTGCCTTGTGTGTTAGCGAATGTATATTACTATCAGTATTAATCAATAGAGTTTCTCCAGATAGTATAGTGTCGATTATCTTATCGGAAGCTATTAAGGCGGCAATATCAACACTATCGTGGAATGTTGCATCTATTTGCGGAGCGGCTTTTTCTTCACCGTCGGGAGTTTCCACATCGGTTAAGCCAAGCCTCTTAATAGTGGAGAACATCTCAAGATCACGCAGCAAGGCGGCCGCCTTTACATCCTGCACCTCACCGATTTTATAAGCATCTAAGTTGCGGTCGATCGGCACATCAAGATCAATTGTCGATAACATTCTACTCATGAATGCATCGTCCTTACCCTCCTCAAGTTTCTTCCTAAGTGATGGTGTAAGCTTAATGCTATCGAGCGCAGCATATAAATTCTCGAGATTGCCATGTTCCTTTATCAGTGGTAGAGCGGTCTTTTCACCAATGCCTTTAATGCCGGGGATATTATCGGAGGCATCACCCATTAAACCTTTAACTTCAATTAAATCACGTGGCTGTACACCGAACTCCTCCATTATACGCTCGGGAGTGTAGATTTTAGTCTCTTTCGTTGATGCAAGACGCACAGTTACATGAGAATTTATTAATTGGAAGCTATCTCTATCGCCCGTCGCAACATAGCAATCGCAGCCGCATTCAGTGCAGGTTGCGGCAAGAGTGCCGATAATATCATCGGCTTCATACCCTTCTTTTTCGACAATTGTGATGCCAAGATATGTTAGCAATTCCTTCAGCGGTTGTAATTGCATTGCCAATTCGTCGGGCATGCCCTTCCTCTGTGCTTTGTATTCAGAATATGCCTTGTGTCGGAATGTTGGAGCAGGCAAGTCGAATGCAATCGCAACATGATCGGGCTGAACTTCTTCTATCGTCTTAAGATAGATATTTATAAAACCTAAAATAGCATTAGTATATTGTCCTTTTGAATTTGATAGCAATCTAATCCCGTAATAGGCACGGTTGAGAATGCTGTTTCCATCAATAGTGAGCAATCGCATATTTAATACACCACCAGTTTCTTCATATCCTAATTATAACATACTTTTGTGAAAAACCCTACACTTTTGCGTAAATATGTGCTAAAATAGCGATAATAACGCACAATTTAAGGGAGAATGCAAAAATGACCACGATAAAAATAGGGAATGTTAAGATAAATAAAACCGCAGCACTAGCACCGATGGCATCGGTAGCGGATAGACCGTATCGATTAATGGCTAGGCGATTCGGCGCATCATATGTTGTCGGTGAAATGGTAAGTTCTAAAGGACTATTCTATTCGGATAGGAAAGCTGCCGAATTGTTGAGCGTCACAGATGAAGAAAGACCAATGGCGGTTCAGCTATTCGGAGATGATCCGAATTTCATGGCAAATGCAATATCTATATGTGAGAAGTATTGCCCCGATATAATAGATATAAACATGGGTTGCCCCGTGCCTAAAGTTGCTGGCAATGGTAGCGGCGCCTCCCTCATGCGGGATATTCGCCTTGGTGAGCGAATTGTAAAAGCAATGGTGCAGGCAACGGACATCCCAATTACAGCGAAAATCCGCAAAGGGTGGGACGATGATAATGTAAATGCAGTTGAATATGCAAAAATGCTCGAATCCGCCGGCGTTAGTGCGATAACGATCCACGGCAGAACAAAAGTGCAGATGTATACGGGCAGGGCGGATTGGGATATAATTAAGGCGGTGAAGAACGCTGTCAATATACCTGTAATCGGCAATGGTGATGTCAATTCGCTTGACGATTGCATCCGTATGTATCAATATACTAATTGTGATCTTGTCATGATCGGGCGGGGTAGCTATGGCAGACCGTGGATATTCGAGCAGATTGATAGATTCTTTTTAGATGGAACGATTTTACCAGAACCGACCACCGAGGAGAAAATGCGGATAATGCTTGATCATGTGCGCTTAATCCTAGAAGATAAGGGCGAAAAGATGGGAATGCGTGAAGCAAGAAAACAC
>JAAZLM010000068.1 GCA_012799315.1 Clostridiales bacterium
GCATCGGTACACCGGGATCGGCGAATAGGGATAGCGGAATAGTAATCTATTCAAGCAATTTAGGATTCGACAATACTGATTTAAGGGGACTTTTATCCACTAGATTTAAGCAGATGATTAAGGGCGATGCAAAGGCATTAACGAGGATTTTTGTAGAAAATGATGCGAATGCCGCCGCCTATGGTGAGATGCTTGCCGGTGCGGCGAAAGATTATGATAATGTCGTCGTGGTCACGCTTGGCACCGGTGTCGGTGGCGGAATTATAATAGACGGGAAGATTTACAGCGGATTCAATTTTTACGGTGCGGAGATAGGGCATAATGTAATTGAATACGGTGGCAGACCATGCCCATGCGGCAGGAATGGTTGCCTTGAATCCTATGCATCGGCGACGGCACTAATCAAATCAACAAAAGAGGCAATGCTAGACAATAAGGACTCAAAACTATGGGAGATATGCGACAACATTGATGATGTTAACGGTAAGACGGCATTCGACGCAATGCGTCTAGGTGATGCTGCCGGTAAGGGAGTTGTCGACGAATATATCAATTATCTCGGGTGCGGACTTGTCAACATCGTCAATACATTCCAACCGCAAATGCTATTAATCGGCGGTGGTGTATGTAAGGAGGGCGACTATCTTACAAAGCCTCTTGAAGACATCATAGCTAGGGAAAGCTATAAAGTTAGCCCCGAAATGGCGACGAAGCTCGCAGTGGCGAAGCTTGGCAACGATGCGGGCATAATCGGCGCCGCCTTTTTATACAAAATGAGTGAATAATGGGGGAGGCTATCAATATGGACTTGACTATTATTGAAAAGATTGCCGACAAATATCATTGTGAAATTCTATATGATGAACCAATGTGTAACTACAACACGATGAAAGTAGGTGGCAATGCCGAGGCGCTAATTAAACCGTGCAGTATTGAATGCTTGTCCGAAGTTATTGCTCAGTGCAACGAACAGGGGATAAGATACCATGTTATTGGAAAAGGATCGAACATTATCGTTAGCGATGAGGGGATATCCGCTTTAATCATTGTTATTAGTGATGATTTATCAAGGATAGAACTTGTCGATGAAAATACGATCGAATGTGAGGCGGGCGCATCACTATCTAAAGTGTGTTCATTCGCACATAAGCATTCATTAACCGGGCTAGAATTTGCGTGGGGGATACCCGGTTCAGTCGGTGGTGCGGTATATATGAATGCTGGTGCATACGATGGCGAAATGAGTGAAGTTGTGCTATCGTGCGATCAAATCGACATTAATGGTAATATTAGCACAATCGAGAATGAAGATATGGATTTCTCCTATCGGCATAGCTGCTTTTTTGATACAAAAGCAGTGGTAGCAGTGGTGAGAATTAAGCTTAAAAAAGGCGACAAAGCGGCAATTAAGGCAAGAATGGATGATCTGCTAATACGCAGAAAAACACGTCAACCACTTGAATATCCGAGTTCGGGCAGCACATTCAAACGCCCAAAGGGGAGCTATGCATCACTACTGATAGAACAATGCGGACTCAAGGGAACAAGTGTCGGCGGTGCTCAAGTTAGCGAGAAACATAGTGGATTTATTATCAATAAGGATGGAGCAAGTTGCGAGGATATAAAGAAATTAGTCGATGTTGTTAAAGAAAGAGTCAATAGTAGAACGGGATATATATTAGATTGTGAAATGCAAATCCTAGAGGATTAGGAATTCATATAGGGGGCAATGAGTTGGAAGTTGTAATTATTACAGGAATGTCAGGATCGGGTAAGTCGGGTGCGGCAAAAGTGCTAGAAGATATAGGATACTTCTGCATTGATAATATGCCGCCGGAACTATTGCCGAAGTTTATAGAAATATCGTCGAAATCGGCAGGCGAGATTGAAAAAATTGCGATAGTCACCGATATTCGGGGAGGAGAACTTTTCTTCAGACTATCGGAATATATAGACGAGTTAAGTGATATTGGAATATCGGTTAAACTCCTGTTCCTTGATGCGTCCGATAATGTTATCATTCAGCGCTATAAGGAAACAAGGCGCAAACATCCCCTTGATGAGAGGGTTGAGGGTAATGTGCGTCAAGCGGTGCAGCTTGAGCGAGAAATTCTAGCCCCAATTAGAGAAAAGGCGGACTACTATTTTGATACTTCGCTAACATCACTTGCCCAGCTAAAGGATCAAGTGAAGTCAATTTTTCTTGAAAAGGCAAGTGACTCAATGATAGTAAGTCTTATTTCATTCGGCTTCAAATACGGCGCAGCGAATGAGGCAGATTTAATTTTTGATGTAAGATGTTTGCCTAATCCGTTCTATCTACCGGAGCTTAAAAATAAGACAGGTCTTGATGCTGAAGTTCGGGATTATGTAATGAGCCATGATGCGGCAAAGGAACTGCGTGAGAAGCTTGAAGACTTGATTGAATTCCTTATCCCTCTATATGTAAAAGAGGGCAAAAGCCAATTGGTAATAGCATTTGGCTGTACTGGCGGTAAACACCGATCAGTAACATTTGTTGAGAATATGCGTGATTTCCTAGAGGAAAGAGGCATCAAGGTGCGAGTATCGCACAGGGATATTGGCAAGAATTAACCTCTTGCAGAGGAGGGGGAAATGACATTTTCATATTCCATAAAGTCCGAGCTTTGCGAATTTGCAAGGCGGGATTTTAATAACCGAAATGCCTGTCTATACGGTATGCTAATGTTTTCTAGACAGTTTTCGACCGATAATATATCATTGCACACTGAACATGAGGGAGTGGCGACACTATTCGTTGACTTCATTAATGCTACTTTTGATGAGGGGATGGGAATTAGCTTTTCCTCTACTACTAAAAGGAATGGCGGCACATTGCATCTAGTAACTATCGATGATGAGAATGATCGCAGAACGATTCTATCCCATTTCGGACAAGTTAATGCCGCCATCAATAGCGATATTGTGACGGGCAGTGATGAATGCATGAGTGCATTCCTTAGGGGGGCATTCCTTGTATCGGGCAGTGCGACTGATCCAAGCAAGGAATATCACTTTGAAATCAGCGCACCATCGCAGATAATATGCGATGATATGGTAAGGCTAATTAATGAGCAGGGCATGAAGGTTAAAGGAGCTGTAAGGCGGGAGATGCCGTTCATATACATAAAGGGCAGTGAGCAGATCGAAGATATACTAACATTCATGGGAGCGACAAAAAGCTCACTCAAGCTTATGAATGTTAAAATCTATAAAGATGTCCGCAACAGAGTTAATCGTACCACGAATTGTGAAACCGCCAATATTGACAAGATTGTGACGGCATCGGTAAGACAGGTTGCCGATATTGAATATATTATGGAGCGAAAGTCAATAGGACTATTGGACGATGAATTGGTGGAGATTGCCCAGCTGAGATTGGAAAATCCCGATCTATCCTTGCGAGAATTAGGGCAGGCACTTAGCACACCGATTAGTCGATCAAGTGTCAACCATAGACTAACGAAGATATCTAAAATAGCTAATGAATTAAGAACTAAAATGGGATAGCAATAAAAAAAGGGGGGCGCCGATAGTGGATAAAAGTCAATTTGTGCATCTACATGTCCATACTGAATATAGTTTGCTTGATGGCGCTTGCCGAATTCCACTACTTGTTAAAAAAGCAAAGGAGCTAGGACAACCGGCAGTAGCAATTACCGACCATGGCAGTATGTACGGTGTAATAGATTTCTATAATGAATGTAAAAGACAGGGCATTAAACCGATAATCGGATGTGAAGTATATGTAGCCCGCAGAACTAGGCATGATAGGGAATATCGCCTTGATGCTGGGCCGCATCATCTTGTGCTGCTATGTAAGAATAATGTCGGCTATCAGAATTTAATTAAATTAGTTTCATTAGGATATATTGAAGGATTCTATAACCGCCCACGAGTGGACTTTGAATTACTTGAAAAGTATAGCGAGGGATTAATTTGCCTCACTGCCTGTCTTGCAGGCGAGATCCCACGTCTATTAACGGCAGGGGAATTTAGTGAGGCTAAGGCTACTGCACTGAAATACAATGCTCTATTCGGTGATGGGAATTATTATATAGAAATTCAAAATCACGATATGGACGAGCAAAAGCGCCTTCTTCCATATCTATATAGACTATCGCAGGAAACAGGCATACCGCTTGTTGCGACAAATGATGCGCATTATATCGATAGAGAAGATTCAAAAATGCAACATGTTCTTACTTGCATAAGCACGAATACAACTATTGATCAAGAGGGTGGGCTTGAATTCCCCACTGATGAATTCTACATTAAGAGCGCTGATGAAATGTTAGAACTTTTCCCGAATTATCCGCAGGCGATTAGCAATACAGTAGATATTGCTAATATGTGCGATGTGTCGTTTGAATTCGGCGTGACGAAATTGCCCCGCTTCACAATAGAGGGATATGAAGATAATAATATTTATTTTAGGGAACTTGTGCGTGATGGTATGCATGAGAGATATGGCGAGAACCCATCGGACAAGATTAAATCAAGACTGGAATACGAGATTGATGTAATTACATCAATGGGATATGTCGATTACTTCCTAATAGTGCATGACTTCATTAGATATGCACGGGAGAAAGATATCCCCGTCGGGCCGGGGAGAGGATCGGGCGCTGGCAGTATTGTCGCATATTGTATCGGCATTACAGGTGTTGACCCGATAAAGCATAATCTCATTTTTGAGAGATTCCTCAATCCGGAACGTATCACAATGCCGGACTTCGATATAGATTTTTGCTATGAAAGGCGGCAGGAGGTAATAGATTATGTCGTGCGAAAATATGGCAGCGACCATGTTGCACAGATTATAACATTCGGTACAATGGCGGCACGTGGCGCACTTAGGGATGCGGGCAGAGCTATGGGAATACCATATCAAACTGTCGACACTGTCGCAAAAATGATACCGAGTGAGCTCGGCATAACGATTGAGGCTGCACTGGATAAATCAAAGGATTTGCGTGAGGCGGCAAACAATGATAGCTCCATTTCAGAATTAGTTGATACAGCACGCAAAATTGAGGGAATGCCAAGACACGCATCGACCCATGCGGCTGGTGTAGTTATCACACGGGATCCAGTCGATGAATATGTGCCACTACAAAAAAATGATGAGGCAATTGTAACTCAGTTTACAATGGGTGTGCTAGAAAGTTTAGGACTACTTAAAATGGACTTTCTAGGGCTGCGCAACTTAACGGTGATTAAGGAATGTTCCGACTATATTCGCATTACCGACCCGAATTTCGATATAGATAAAATTCCTCTTGATGATGAAGAAGTATTCAGGATGCTTGCGAATGGACATACGCAAGGTGTATTCCAATTCGAGTCGGCAGGAATGAAAAGTGTCCTAATGCGACTAATCCCCGTAACACTTGAGGATTTAATTGCGGTAATTTCGCTATATCGACCGGGGCCAATGGCATCAATCCCCACATATATTGAGAATAGGCATAATCCGCATAAGGTTAAATATAAACATCCGCTATTAGAAGATATCCTAGATGTGACCTATGGCTGTATTGTGTATCAAGAGCAGGTAATGCAAATATGTAGAGTGCTTGCCGGGTATTCATACGGGCAGGCGGATTTAGTGCGAAGGGCAATGTCGAAGAAAAATACTGATATTATGGAACATGAGCGGGAGAAATTCATATACGGTAGCAAAACTCCCGATGGTAAAATCCAGAGCGTTGGCGCTGTCGCCAATGGCGTTAGTGCGAAAATAGCCAATAAAATCTTTGACGAGATGAGTTCTTTCGCATCATATGCGTTCAATAAATCCCACGCAGCAGCATATGCATATCTAGCTTATCAAACTGCATATCTCAAATGCCACTATAAGAAAGTATATATGGCGGCACTCCTCACAAGTGTGCTAGATAATACTGATAAAGTTATCGAATATATTGCAGAATGTGAGACAATGGGAATAAAGTTATTGCCGCCCGATGTTAATCAGAGCGATATGGGCTTCACACCCGTCGATGATGGGATCAGATTCGGACTACTAGCGATAAAAAATCTTGGCAGGGGCTGCATCGATGAAATTATCAAGGAGAGGAATCTTAACGGTGAATTCACCAGTTTATTTGACTTCTGTGATAGAATGTATGGCAAAGAATTAAATAAACGAGCGATTGAAGGGCTAATAAAGAGCGGCGCATTCGACGGATTCGATTATAATAGGAAGCAAATGCTAATGGGCTATATGAAAATTGTCGACGGTATTGCAGTAGATAAGAAAAAGAATATGGAGGGGCAACTCGACCTATTCGGCAACAATACCGATGGCAATGTTGAATATATAAAATTAGATTATATTGATGAATATGAAGAACATCTCCTACTTGAAATGGAGAAGGAAGCTGCAGGTATCTATATCACAGGGCACCCGATGGGTAGCTTTGCCCCACTTATAAAGCAACTAAATCTATGCACGATTTCGCAGTTGTTAGCAAATGCGAAGGAAGGTGTATACGGGTACCGTGATAGGGATCCGGTTCGCATACTATGTATGCTCCAGAGTAAGAGGATCCACACAACACGATCAAATGCCCTGATGGCATTTGCCGTATTTGAAGATATGACCGGCAGGATGGAGGGGCTCATTTTCCCCAATGTCTATGATGAGGCAAAATCTTTTCTAGTCGAGAATGAAATTTTGCTGATTTCGGGGACAATATCTATTAAGGAGGAAGAAGAGGCGAAAATCCTTGTCAACCATCTTGTTCGAGGGAGCGATATTACAATAGAGCAGGTAGATCCGCCCGATAATTCGCAGAAGCTATATATCAAGCTATCATCGAAAGATGAAATCGTGCTCGGGCACGTTTTATCGACACTATCGCAAAATAAAGGCGATACAGGTGTTAGAATATATTTTGCCGATAAGAGAAAGACCACTGTGCCAAAGGGTTTGAAAGGCATCGCATTGAGTGAGAGCCTAAAATCGGAGCTAATAAAGTTAGTTGGCGAAGAAAATATTGCGATCAAATGAGTTGATACAAAAAAACACTTGACACGGGCAATTTTACTGGTAGAATATATTATGAGGGAATTTGACTTTATTAATTTTAAAAGTAGTATATAAGAGGAAGAGGAGATTATATAATGAAAACAATTGGCGTTTTAACAAGTGGCGGAGATGCCCCGGGCATGAATGCCGCAATCAGAGCCGTAACAAGAACTGCTATAAGAAAAGGTATGAGAGTCATCGGTATACGTAGAGGATATAATGGCCTAATCAAGGGCGATATGTTCGAGATGAATGATAGAAGTGTTTCGGATATTATCCAGAAGGGTGGCACAATCCTATATACAGCTAGATGTCCTGAATTCCGCTATGAAGAGGGACTACAAAAGGCTAAGCAGGCATGCATAGACGCAGGCATTGAGGGTATTGTTGCAATCGGCGGTGACGGTTCATTCCGTGGTGCTGCTGATTTATCTGAAAGAGGGATCCCGTGTGTTGGTGTCCCCGGCACTATTGATAATGACATCGACTGCACAGAATATACAATTGGCTATGATACAGCAATGAATACAGCGATGGAAATGGTGGACAAGTTAAGGGATACCGCACAATCGCATGAAAGATGCAGCGTTGTTGAAGTCATGGGTAGGAATGCTGGCTATCTAGCACTCAATACAGGCATTGCCTGCGGTGCATCGTTCATAATCACGAGCGAGATGGAATATTCTATGGATAGTTTAGTTGCGAAAATTAATAGTAGCCGCAAATTGGGCAAGGAGCATTTCATCGTCGTAGTTGCAGAAGGTATCGGCAATTCAGAATGTATTGCCGAGCAAATCGAAAAAGCAACGGGGATTGAAACACGTGCAACGATATTAGGGCATGTTCAGCGTGGTGGTCGCCCAACGGTGAGGGATAGAGTAGTTGCAAGTGAGATGGGCAATTATGCGGTGGATTTACTTGAAAAGGATATCGGCAATAGAGTTGTAGGAATGCAGGACAATAAGATAGTCGATTTCGATATTCAAGAAGCACTAAAAATGAAAAAGAAATTCACTGAGGAACTATACGATATTGCGAATGAAATTTCTTTTTAAAACAATCGCAACAATATATTAAAATATTATTGTTACAATGAGATTATAGGAATTAAGTCGAGGGAGATTTAATCCTAATAAGCAGAGTAGATTTTTGCGCGTGAAGTGTTGAGTGGACGGGGAGTTGCCACTTGAACGAAAAGCCATTTGGCTTGCGGTGTAAAGGTCGCATCCCGCTGCACATAATCATAATAGGTAACCCATGTCTTTACCTACATTTGTTATGTGATAGCATCATGAATGGAGGGGTATTATGACATGGGTTTTACGTTCGTTTTTCGAATCAGCTAAAGAGTTAAAGAAAGTGCGAACCATAGCAGGGGCAGGGATGTTAATCGCCGTTTCGATAGCGGTGAATTCACTAACATTGAACATATCTGCATCGCTGAGATTGAGCTTTACCTTTTTAGGAATAGCAGCTATTGGAATGCTCTATGGGCCAGTGGTATCTATGTTCGCTGGTGGAATTGTAGATATAATCGGATTTCTAATGACGACGAGCGCATTCGGATTCAATCCGGTGTGGACAGTGTTCGAAATGTTAGCAGGACTCATATACGGATTGCTACTATATAAAGCTGGTGAAATGCTGATCCCACGAATTTTTTTCGCGCAGACAGCGGTCAATGTATTTATACATATCGGTCTTAATAGTTGGGGGCTAATATATTTCTTCAATGTTGCGCCGATACCAAGATTAGTGGGAGCAACAATTAAAAATGGACTACTCCTACCTGCCGAAGTTATCATCATGATAGCACTACTTTTACCGATTAGGGAGATTAATCGGCGAGTATAACGGTGATGATTGCCAATAATAAAACTATAAAGCAAAAAACAAGCTATACTCCCCATAGCTTGTTTTTGTTGCATTATTGACAATGAACGGTTTAAATGTTAGAATATATGACATTATTATAGGGGAAGTTGGAGGAGCGTAGATTAATGGGATTACCTAAATTGTTCAGCGAATTTAAAAATGGGGACAGTCGAACGAGAAGTAATATATTGGTCGATTTGTTTTTGCAATTAATATCATCATATCTTTTTTCGGTGTCGCTGTTTCAAATTTTCTCCGAACAGAGCATAAAATCGCTGATATATCCAACCCAGATTAAAATACCGATATTGATACTGAGTATAGCAGTAATTTTCGTCATGATACTGATAATGCGTACGTTATATGATTTTATTAAGGTGGCGCATTATTTGCTAATATCGGCAGTGCTATATGCGGTAATAAGTACGATAAATAACGCAGGACAACCATATTTCGCTATTGGTATTATAGTGACGCTATTTATTTTCATAATATATTTATATCGATCGGGTAAACTTGGCAAATCTTCATTTGAATTGAGCACGAGGAGTCTTGTAATCGCTGTAATAATCGGCTATCTGCTGATGTCGGCAATATTAGCAGCAAGCATACTATTAAGATATAAGGCGCATAAAGGATCAACATTCGACCTTGGCATATTCGCACAAATATATCACTACATGGCGAAAACCGGGCTACCGCTATCGACCCTTGAGAGGAATGTACTATTATCGCATTATGCTGTTCACCTATCGCCGATACTATATCTACTCCTACCGTTATATATGGTATTTCGCTCAGTCGAATTCCTATTAATTATTAAGCCGCTAATCGTATTCAGTGGAGTATTCCCCATTATGCTAATATGCAGGGATAAGAAGCTGAAGAATTTAACGACTCTTGCCGTCAGCACTCTTTATTTGCTATATCCGGCACTGTCCGCCGCAATGAACTATGACTTCCACGAAAATATCTTTTTACCGCCGATGATATTATGGACACTGTATTTTATAAAAACTAACAGGAATTCTCTAATGATAATATCGGTGCTCCTAACATTAATGGTGAAGGAGGATGCAGCACTTTATATAATTTTTATCGGGCTATATACCATCTTCTATCGTAAGGAGCGGCTAAAAGGCATTATAATATCGGGTGTCGGCATTAGCTATTTTGGAATTGCAGTCGCTATAATTAATAGCTATGGACTAGGGATAATGGATACAAGGTTTGAGAATTATTTCCCCCTAAATCAAAGCGGACTACTATCCGTTGCAAAGACATTATTCACAAATCCCGTCTATCTAATTACGCAGGTTTTCACACAGGAAAAGATTCTATTCCTAATATTAATGTTCCTACCGGTAATGTTCATCTGCTTTTACGTTAGGCGAATTTCCGCATTATTATTACTTGTGCCGATGCTTGTAATTAATTTGATGCCCGCATATATCTATCAATATAATATCGGCTATCAATATGTTTATGGTTCGGGCGCACTCCTGCTATATCTATGTGTTGACAATATCGGCAATATCCCGAAAAGGAATAAGAGGCCGGCGGTAGTTTCCGCTTTAATAGCAAGTCTTATATTGCTAATTTCGACCAATCTCATAACAGTAGAGTATAATATAAATTCCTATATCCAAGATAAAGATAATATTGAGGCGACAAATAAAATTCTTGATATAGTGCCGCATGATGCTACTGTAACAGCGGCAACATATTTCACGCCGTATCTATCGGATAGGGATATTGTCTATATGTGGGATGGCGAAGATATGGGTACTGAATTCGTCGTGCTTGACAACAGGGCAGATTCATATGATTTTGAAGCGTATAAGATGATGTTAGGGAATAGGGGCTACCGTGTCATTAATGGTGCGGGATATGCCCTGCTTTATAGGAAGATACCGGATTAAAAGAACATCACCTACTTTTTATAATTTAAAGTAGGTGATGTTCTATCTTCAGAATAGGTAGTAATGCATATTATCTATATTTGTGCAAGCCCCGACTTAATTGCAATATCGGCGACCGCACTCGAAACCATATCGACAACCCTCTTATCAAAGGCATCGGGCAATATATATTCACGGGACAGCTCATGATCGGATATAATTCCAGCGATAGCATGCGCTGCCGCTAAATTCATATCGTCGTTAATCTCTTTAGTTCTGACGGAAAGGGCACCCTTGAATATACCGGGGAAGGCGAGCACATTGTTAATCTGATTGGGGAAGTCACTGCGCCCCGTACCAACGATGAATGCGCCCGCTGCATTTGCCACATCGGGCATAATCTCCGGTGTTGGATTCGCCATTGCGAATATGATCGGGCGCTCATTCATTGAACGCACCATATCGGCAGTTACTAGATTCGGACGGGATACCCCGATGAAAGCATCTGCACCATTGAGAGCATCGGCGAGGGAACCCCTCCTACCGTGCTTATTAGTTAACTTTGCAATATCCGATTGTGCTGAATTTAAATTCTCATCGCCATCGAATACAATGCCGCCAATATCAACCATGATAATATCATCAAGTTCTAGCTTTAGTAGTAGATTTGCAATTGCAATGCCGGCGGCGCCAGCACCATTGATAACAACTTTCATATCGCTGAGCGCCTTGCCACTTGCCCTAGCTGCATTAATCAGTGCGGCACAAGTTACAATAGCAGTCCCATGTTGGTCATCGTGGAATATGGGAATATCAAGACTTTCTTTTAAACGGCGCTCAATCTCAAAGCATCTTGGCGCTGCAATATCTTCAAGATTAATTCCGCCAAAGCTAGGTGATAGTAGCTCAATCGTGCGCACAATTTCATCAACATCTTTGGTATCGAGGCAGATCGGGAATGCATCAACATCTGCAAATTCCTTAAATAAAGAGCATTTCCCCTCCATGACGGGCATAGCGGCGAGTGGCCCAATATCGCCAAGTCCCAATACTGCGGTGCCGTCGGATATGACAGCGACAAGATTGCCACGTCTAGTAAGCTCATACGATAGCGACGGATCGTCTTTAATCGCAATACATGGTGATGCGACACCCGGCGTATAAGCGATAGCCAATTCTTCCTTGTTTGTTACGGGCGCACGAGAATTAATTTCTATTTTGCCCTTCCATTCCTTATGATGTTCTATTGCTTTTTCGTTCATACTAACATTTCCTTTATTTATTTTTCTTTAAGATACGTTCGATTGATTCCTTCGGTGTTATGTAGCTGCCAATTGGGCATGAGTGCGATGAATACATACCGTGGAAGTCCGATCCGCCGGTTGGAATAAGATTATGCTCAAGGCAGAGCGAGAGGATCCTACTTGTGTCCTCAACCGTATTGCTATGGTGCCATGCCTCAATACCATCGAGTCTGCCATCTTTGGCGAACTCCTCCATTAGATCAAAGCTATCATAGATAGTGGGATGTGCTAATACTGCAAGTCCTTGAGCGGAATGGATCATATTTATCACGAATTTGACGTCTGGATATTCGATCGGCACATGGCAAGTACCCGTCTTACTATTGAAAAGAACATGGTATAAATCCCCGAAATAGTCCGTCGTATACCCTAGGTCAATGAGTGCATGCATTATATGTTGTGTAAAGATTGATGTACTGCCCGCTGCATATTTTAGCACACCTTCCATCGTTATGGGGTAGATTTCCATGACTTTTTCGATCATTTTCTTTGTTCGTTGCTTTCTTAAATCGCTAATTTTCATGCATAGCCCCTCTAACCGATCCGGCTTTTCTGGCATATAGCATAGAATATGTACCTTGCGATTTCTTTCTCTATCGAACGCAGAGAACTCCACACCTGGAATGATATGAACACCATATCTTTCACCGAGAACCATAGCACGAGAGGTTGACGCCATAGTGTCATGGTCAGTAATGGATATGAAGTCTATTCCAGTTCGCTTCGCCTGAGAGATTATATCCTCAATGCCGAGCGATCCGTCGGATAAACGTGTGTGACAATGTAAATCTCCTGTCATTTTTACACCCCTTCTACTATAAAAATAGCTAATTTGACATAGTTACTATTACAATTATACACTATTTTGTAGCAAAAACGCAAGCTTTTATATAAATCGCATACTGCTTACGGTGATATGCGACATAAATGCTTGCGTTTAATATTCTTATTTTATTCTTTTCCCCTTTACCCGAGGCTTTGATTTTATCGGCTTTTCATCGCCGCCCCTATCTTTAAATACTGCATCTTCATCTTTTGCAAGATGAGCATATTCGGGATTCTCCTCACCGATTTCTTTATAATATGGATCTATTACAAACTTCTGAATATATTGATAGGAATTAAAACATATTATGAATCCCGAAAGCGAAAGCGGGAAGATAGCCACAAACATCAGCAGTAATGGTATTGCTGCAATTTCCATCGTAAACGGCAGTAATATTAGAGGGAAGTTAAGCACGATTAATAACAGAAAAGTTATGGCATTAGTCTTAATGCCAAGGAATGATAGGAAAAAGGCATTTTTCAATATCGGCTTTAACTTGAGATCAAGAGTAACGATCATCAAATGAATGTAGAAATGCATCATAATAAAAATAATCGTCATAGAAATGCAGATTATTAGCGGGAAGTATAGGAATGAATTGTCGGCACTCCTCATAAAATAAAAATAGATCGACACACTCATTAGAACAACGAAAATGAAATCTATTATCCCCATTAAAAATGACTGTTTGAAATTCTTGCGGAATGCACTGAAGAAGTCGCTCACTACATCGGCATGACGTTCCTGTGAGAAATTCCTCAATACGAAAACAAATCCAGATGTTGCAGGCCCAATTGTAATAATCGGTATACAGAACACAAAATAAAGTATATTGAGTAAAATTAATTTCCAGAATCGGCGAAAATATATTTCAAAAAACAGAAATAAGCGCCTCTTCTTAGGTGCATTTTTACTTACACCGGCGCCCGCCTTATTATAATCAAATAGTCCGAAGAAACCACCCAATGCATACATCCCCTTTTTTATCAGTCCTAATATTATTATAACGGTTATTATGTATTTTGGCAAGCATTGTATTTGAAATTGCTCTTAGCCACTAAATTACAGTAGTAGCCCCGCAAATAGGAAGTTAATTACACTGTCGACAAGAGCGCCAACACCGCATATAATTAGCAGAATAGTGAATTTAGTTAGATAGAGGCGAACAACTCCCGTATCTTTGTCATCTGCCGAGTGCCCGAGTGCATACCGCAGGAAGAAATTCGATAATTTAAGGGATTCCCTTGTGCCGATAATTATAGCAAGTGATGAAATTAGGGCACTTGGCAATATTAGAATAAGGCAAATTAATAATCCTTTAAAGCCCGTTGTCCAGTATAAATGCGACATTGAAAAGCCCAGTCCCAACCCCCTGAAAAAAGGTATGAATACAGTGAACGGCTGCCCAATGGCGCTAAATCCAGTTGCAAATGATATGATAACTAGCAATCCCGAACTAAAGAATGATGCTGATAATGTTTGCAGCAGAGTTTGTTCCGTGCGACTTCTTAAGAATCCTTGCGTAATAAAAGATAATGTGCGTGCTCCGCTTTCGCCCAGAGATGCACATAGGTACGAGCCGATCAATACCCCTAATAGCATCACCACCATTAGCGCAATAAATCCCTTTATCCGCAATGTAAATTCTAGAAAGTCGCCACCCTTTGAAATTCTTCTCATAACATACCGTTCCTTTATTTTAATGCTTGCAGTATATTCCACTGCTAAGTTATATTAAAGTTATATGCGGTATGTTCGGTAAAAAGAACAAGCTTAAAGGTGCTTTACCATAGGGATTTATAATTCTA
>JAAZLM010000069.1 GCA_012799315.1 Clostridiales bacterium
CAATTCAAAATATAGCAACTTCAGGGGATCATATCGTTTCAGCAAGAGCAATTTATGGTGGTACTTATAATCTTTTTGCACACACACTCAAGGAATATGGAATTACTACAACTTTTGTTGATGACGATGATCTAACAAATTTCAAAAATGCGATTTTACCGAATACGAAAGCAATATTTATCGAAAGTTTAGGTAATCCTAATTCGAATGTAATAGATATAGAGGAGTTAGCAAATATTGCCCATGACAATGGGATACCATTAATTGTAGATAATACATTCGCAACACCTTATCTATTAAGACCAATCGAATATGGTGCTGATATTGTGGTACATTCTGCAACAAAATTCATTGGCGGTCATGGTACATCAATTGGTGGAGTAATCATTGATGCAGGCAATTTTGACTGGTCGCAGAATGATAAATTCCCCGGACTTTCGGAGCCGAATCCTAGCTACCACGGTGCAGTATTTGCAGATGTTGCAGGTGAACTTGCATATATAATCAAAGCAAGAGTTACCCTGTTGAGGGATACGGGGGCGGCACTCAGCCCGTTCCATTCATTCATATTCTTACAAGGACTTGAAACACTTTCGCTCCGTGTTGAGCGTCATGTTGAAAATGCATTGAAGGTAGTGGAGTTCTTGTCAAGACATCCTCAGGTTGAGAGAGTCAATCACCCAGCGATTGAGGATAATCCATACCATGTACTCTATAAAAAGTACTTCCCCAATGGTGCAGGCTCAATTTTCACATTTGAAATAAAAGGCGGCGCCGAGGAAGCTAAAAAGTTCATAGATAATCTTGAAGTATTTTCACTGCTTGCAAATGTTGCGGATGTAAAATCACTTGTAATTCATCCGGCTAGCACAACTCATTCGCAGCTCAGTGAGAAAGAGCTGCTTGATTCGGGCATTAAGCCGAATACAGTTCGCCTTTCGATCGGGACAGAACATATCGACGATATTCTATTCGACCTTGAGGAAGCATTTAAAAATAAGGAATAGGCGCATACCAATAAATAAGCTTAAAAGCACTGCTAATTTATATAGATTAGCAGTGCTTTTTATAAGTGCCTAATGTAGCATGGCGGATTCTATTTCTACCTTTGGTAAGATAATTTTGCTTACTATCAATGTTATTCATGGTATTTCTCTTATCCCATGTCACAAAGCGTCTAAGAGAAGTGCATTCCTATATTGATCGTCTACTTCTCAATGTGAGCCTTTACGAAAGCATCTACACTGGACATATCTTTGCGGTCAAAATCATCGTCGCACGGGACTAATTCCCATGTTTCATCATGACTGATGCTATCGCCTTTATTAAGGACTTTAAGATAACCTAGTGATTCAATTTCCATGATTTTGTCATTAGTATATGTTTCATACGATACACCGAAATCGGGATATTTTGCCCCCTCGAAATGAGTATATCTCTTAATAAATAGCTGGCTTTTATTAAGATAGCTTACCCAACCTCTATCGTTGTTGATGCCGATTTTAATAGCATCGCTGATGTTTTCATCCTGCTTCAATGTGATGTAATCATTGCCGATATAGAGTCTTTCGTCAGTAATATCGGTATACGGCCATATTACAAGTAATCTATTTGCAAGCAGCCCTGTTTCCTGCCTTGACTGGGGGATGATCTCCACCCCGCCCTTATCCATGACGGTCAAACACCACGGCGCAATTTCAAGCTCCTTGTCGGAGATATTGGTAATAGTATGTGATGCTGTAACTTTGCTTGAATTCTCATCTAGAGTGAAACTCATTGTATATGCTACACCGTTCTCCGTTTGTGGCTTAGGAGTTAGCTTAATTGTGTTCTCATCGATAGTATAACGGACAGGGTCATTATCCGGATAATATGAATTGGGGAGTGCCTCCGGTGAATACCATAGGCGATGCCCACCGTAGATATACCATTTTGCGCCTTCATAATAATATTCTTCGAATCCATCGTCTTGATTGAATGCATGACGCTCTAAATCTTCATAGAGAACATTCTCTTTACCGTTCAATGAATAGGCGATCACACGTGGCCCAACATCAACAGTAACAATGAAGCTAGCAATATCGTTCTGCACCTTAATACAGCGCCCAAAGTTGTTGTATTCAATTTCTGAAAATTTTACTGCCATTTAATAGACCTCCATAATATATATTTTCGCAAATTAATTGAAGTTCTTTAGCATTTTATGAGTATAATCGCTACCGCATGGTAAATAATTTTTATAGGCGAGAGCGAATATATCGGACGAGAATGTCTCAATATCGGCAAATTTCTTGGCTGAACCACCATGTTCCGCCAATCTAGCAAGGGAACTGCTAATTGGCAACTTGCAGTTGAGTCTTGCCCTGCGAAGAACTTCACCACCGAATTTACTTATACCGATAATTCTAACATAGGGCGGTAGGACATTCAAATCATTTTTGTTAATATTAAGTAGACAACAGATGATAATTCTTCTTATTCGTGCGGCGGTATATCTTTTTGTCTTAATTAGATCAAATAGTTCATCAATAGAACGTGCATTCCTTGCAGCATTATAGATGCGGTTTTCTAGCCCGTGCGCTACATCGGGGATATTCACAATCTCATTCGCTGTCATGGAGCGCATCTTATACAAAATAGCATTTTCAAGATTTTTTAGTTTTACAAAATCATCGACATCAATTGGAGGATGCGGCATTAATGCCGACACATCACTGCCACGATGCAACATCTTGCGAATCATTGAAGCACTTGCGAATTGATCCGAGATATTCATGCTATCGTGTTCTACCCCCGCCCTGCCAATTGTCAATGGGCGGATCGTGGATCCCACTGCCGACAATGCACGAAGATATTCAATGCCAAGGACATTGTTCGGTGACGATATTATATCGGCATATTCTGAATTGATTTCCCTCATCAATTCCCCCATTGCAGCGGGATAGGTTAGACCATCTTCCATTAAAGAAACTAATTCGCTGCTATGTGCAATACCATCGGCAATGCTCGCAACTTCCTTCAGCATATCAATATCGCCACTCTCACTACCGAAGCTAAGCATATCAATACAACCCATGCTATCGAGTATGCTCACGGCGCCAAGAGCGAAGCTTTCCGCTGATGAAATTGCATATGGGCAGGGGAGTTCAACAACGACATCGACACCGTTTTCAATGGCGGATTTTGCTCGCTGCCATTTTGACATAATTGCACAATCGCCACGTTGGACGAAATTCCCACTCATCACAGCCACAATATGGGTAGCCCCCGCCCTACGAGTTTGTTCAATCTGATACATATGCCCGTTGTGAAAAGGATTATACTCACAAATTATTCCTGATATAGTCATAAGAAAACCCCATATCTGTATAAATAGTACAAAAACATTAGATTTATGTTTTTATACTTGATATTTTGTCCGTAATGTAATAATATATAATAAGTGTATAAAAGTCAAGAAAGGCAGGACGGTAAATGAAAATTCTGGTTATTAATG
>JAAZLM010000070.1 GCA_012799315.1 Clostridiales bacterium
ATCAATGTTAAGGGACATTCTAACCTCCTTAACCTCGATAGTTTTTTGATTTTTCCTAGCTTCTTTTTCACGTTTTGCCTGTTCGAATCGATACTTACCATAATCCATAATACGGCATACTGGTGGCTTTGCCTGCGGAGCAATCTTTACTAAGTCGAGATTTCTCTCTGCGGCAATGTCAAGCGCCTTATTCAGTGGTAGTATTCCTAATTGCGTCCCATCGTCGCCGATAACGCGAACTTCCTTGTCACGTATCTGGTCGTTGATTCTCAGATCCTTGTTGCTGATAATCGAGCACCTCCATAAATTTTACTTAAAAGCGTATAATGTATAAGAAAAGCGTGAGCAATTCCGCTCACGCTTAAGTATCTACAAGCAAACATAAGAATACATCCTATGAATTTACAAGTATTTACCCAATACAAATACCTTGTATAGGTGAGAACGGAATAGTTCTGCTTCAATTACTATCTTAGTATACAGCATTATGTCGGGATTGTCAACTATTATCTAAAATAATTTCTTTGCCAAGGGAAAAAGAGTAGATAATACTTTCCTTAACATTCATTTCTAATATATCGCCAATTGCCTTACTATATAATTCTAGCTGCCTTCCATACTTCTTGATTAATTCTTGCTCCCTCTTAACATAGTCGGTTTTATAATCAAGCAGGACTAGTTCGCCATCATCTTCAAATATGCAGTCGGCAATTCCTTGTATTGTTATCTGAGTGTTTGCAAATTCCTTATCAATATCTTCAACATATTCAGCTGCACTAATCCTAGACATGAATTTATATTCCCTTAGAACATTTTCACTAGCTAGGATCTTCTTTGCTAATCCGCTATTAAAGAATACCTCCACCTTTGCACTATCAATGACGGAGGCCTCCTCCTTTGTAATAAATTTCTCGTTTAATAGGCGCTCAATTTCATCCGAAGCGGATCGGCTCGCATTATAATAATCGGCAAACTGCATGAACTTATGCAATGCCTCACCCCTTTGGGCGCCGGTCATCCCTTGGCTCGCCATAAATGCAGGCCTAGATAATAGCACATCTGAATTTGTTTCTTCCCTTACGATTTCCGTTACAGTCAATTTAGATGGCAACTTGCTCAATACTGAATTAGGGTAGCTATATTCAATATTAGAAGTAATTCTCTTGACAATATCATCGTCAGCAATGTGCATGAATTCTTGTTCGCCCAACTCCTCACTTAGAATTGTGTCTACATCGGTAATTGTGAGCTTTATATCAGTGCCATCCCTGTAAATAGTCGCATCTTCATATGAAACTATTTGCCTGAGCTGCATTCCATTCTTATGCCCTAGCATACATATCAGTATCCAATCAGAAAAAGATCGGCAACTTAAGATAGCTCTCGGCGAGATTGTACCTGCATAGCTTATCCTCGCTCTAAGCGAAAGGAGTTTTTTCTCTAAATTCCTCTCAGTAAAGGTCACGATCAGTTTCTCCCTCGCTCGTGTTAGAGCAACATAAAAAAGTCGCATTTCCTCGCTGATTTGCTCAGTTCTCATCGTGTATGAATTCGCATTATACTGCAGTGTAGGATATAGTTTCAATAGCTCATGTTCACGGATTTTGACACCGAATCCATGATTAATATGCAGCAGCAATTGATCGTATGTATCTTTCAAATTAAACTTTACCCCGCAGCACGATACTATGCATATTGGATATTCTAGACCTTTTGACTTGTGTATAGACATTATGTTCACTGCATTATCGTTCGGCGAAATGACATTAGCCTGCTCGAAGTCGGATTTCTGCTCAATAACATCATCAACATATCTTATGAATCCGGACAATCCCCCAGCACCAGAACTTTCATATCTATTTGCATATTCTACAAGCAGGCGCAGATTCGCTTGCTTTTGCTCGCCGCCATCATGCACTCCTATTAGAGCTAGTAAGTCGGTGGTATCATAGATTTTACGGATAAACCTCTCAATAGAGTGACTTGCAGAATACTCACGCAACTCATTCAATGTTTGAAGAAAGTCATCGCATTTCGAATTGCCCTGAGATGCTGCCTTTTGTACAGTGAAATACATTCTTGCGCTGCTTGATTGTAGACGAATTTCCGCCATTTCCTCCGCTGTGAACATGAACATTGGCGACATCATTACGCTCACCATCTCAATGTCCCTGAGCGGATTATCGACGATCTTGAGCAGGTTCAGCACAACCATTATCTCCCGTGAATCGAAGTAGCCCTTTTGAGTTGAGGTGGCGGCTGGTATACCCCTATCTAATAGCGCCTTAATAAAAGCGGGGGCACGGCTGTTTGGGGATCGCATTAAAATGCTAATATCACTATATCGGCACGGACGCATTACCCCTTTATCCTCTATCTCATATCCGTTATCAACAAGATCCCTAATGCGGTCGGCAACATACATTGCCTCTATTTCAAGATCGGTAATTTCAGCAATTGGATCGCCCGTATCATCGACTTCCCCTATCTTGTCGGTGGTTTCGATAATGCAAATTTCAGCATTTCTATCATCAGCATCTTGGAATTGGGCCGATGGAATGAGTTGCTCATTTTCATCATAATCAATCTCGCCCGCCTGTTTACTCATTAACTTTTTAAAGAAGAAGTTTACAGTATCGGTAACTTCAACCCTACTTCTAAAGTTATTGGATAGAAATATTCTCACCCAGTCAGTATCCTCATCATGGCAAGGATAGTTGCTTGCTCGATCTTTCTTTTTAATTAATATATCGGGATTTGCTTGATTGAACCTATATACACTTTGCTTAACATCGCCGACGATGAAAATATTCTTCTCATCCCGTGACAACAGGCGGAATATCTCATCTTGGATATCATTGACGTCTTGAAATTCGTCAATGATTATGTATTCGTAATAGTCGGACAGTTCTTTAGCTAGTGCGCTTTTTGTCCTTCTCCCCTCTTTCTCAGTTGTTAGCAGTTTAACCGCCGAATGCATGAAGTCGGAAAAATCGACGACACCTTTTTCGCTTTTTATCTCTGTTAACTTCTCCGAAAAGGATTTCGTTAGCTTTATAAGTTGTTCTAATATCGGGTGTGTTTTACCCATATCGGATTTTACTTCCTCTTCGGAACACAGGAATAGCATCTGTGCTGATTTAATGTTTTTTTTCACACTCTCACGCATAGCGTGTAAGGCTTCACCCAGTTCTTCAAGCTCCTTTTTCCTGAACATTTTGAATTTATATGTGTATTCGAATGCACTTTCCCAATCTCTTTTTTCCACAAGGGCGATTAGCCCCTCAATAACTGTAATATCTTCTTCTATCATTGCAACCGTATTGCCAATGTCGACATCTTTCAGAATCAATTCTTTGATCAATCCCAATATCTCTATCTTAGATATTGGTGAGTGCCTTATATTAAAGATGGGCGGTGCAAAATCGTTCGGCGATGCCATTGCTTGCATTAATTTAGCAATTTGCAACATCTCGATAGAGATGTCATGTGCTGTTGTTAATAGGAACTCAGCCTCATCAAAGATTATATCGCTCCATTCGCTTAGATTGGCATTTTCTGCATCGCTAAATTTATTTAGCTGATTCTCCAGCCATTCATCTGGGAAAGGAATGGAGTTTAGGAAGTTATGTATTTGTAGGACTGTTTTCTCTAATTTATAATCCCTCGTCGGCCCAAAGAATTGCACAAGCTCCGCCATTTGACCAGGGTATAATTCATAATATTCTTCAAAAACCTCATCAATAGCCTGCTTTTTCATAACTTCTAATTCGACTTCATCACAAATGCGGAATCCTGCCTCTATATCTAGCTCTTGGAAGTTGTCACGCATCAATTCAAGGCAGAATGAGTGTATCGTGGATATATGTGCATTAGTCAATAACATACTCTGTTCATGGAGAAGATCGTTATTTGGCTCTTTTTCGATAAGTTTGCCCATTCCTTCAATTAAGCGCTGACGCATCTCGTTAGCGGCGGCATCGGTATATGTAACGACAATAATTCTATTTGCTGGAACTGGATTTTCGGTATCGGTCAAAATGTGCAGAACACGCTCAACTAATACAGATGTCTTCCCACTGCCGGCGGCCGCCGATACAATGATAGAATTCCCACGAGCATTTATTGCATCTTGTTGTTGTGGTGTCCATTTTTTACTCATGTAAATCCTCCCCATCTATAACATCGAACAATTCATCAGTTGTTAGCTTCTTTATTTTACGCAAGTCCGTTTTACCGTCATTAGCGCATACACTTTTATAATTGCAATAGCTGCAAATATTAGAATAACCGTCACCCGATACGGGCGATGCCTCAATCCTACCTTTTAGCAATTCATCAGCCATATTCTCAATTAAGCCAACGGCGTGTTTATTTAGCTTAGATAATCTCTCTAGGCTAATTAAACTTGAGGATGCTGAATATTTGTCTTGCCCATCTTTGTCCTTTTGCTTTAATACCCTAACGGGAATGAAAATCCCCTGTTTCTCCTTTTCCATGCCTTCGATTACTTCGGGGATGTCTAGCACAAGCCCGTTCATTTTGAATTGCTTTTTAGCCTCGGATTCGGCCTCGTTTTCGTTCGCATCTCTGTCTAATTTCCCCTCCGGCTCCCTTGCTGGCAGGTATAACACTCCCGCAGGTAGCACATTAGCATAAGAACCGCCGTCTTGATTCCATATCGCAAATAGGTATAGTAGCATCTGCATATTCAGTCCGTAATATATATCATGTAAATTGAATTGCTTTGTTCCAGTTTTATAGTCGACAACACGGACATATTTGTGCCCGTCCTTCTCCATGACATCGACCCTATCAATTTTACCCTCTACGATGATTTTTCTTCCATCAATTGTATTGACTTCAATCGGCTTAACCTCAGCATCCTCGCCGACATCAACCTCAAAACCTGTTGGAATAAATTCACTCTGCATGAATTCTTCTTGCAATTGTTGCAGGATAGTAATTGACGTTCTGACAAGCTGACGATAGAGATACAGGAATCTTTTGCTCTTATATTCTTCTCCACCCAATTTTTCTTCAAGGTAGGTTTGAGTGATTTTATTCACCTCTTGGGATAGAGTGCTGTATGTAAGCGTGGTAAAGTCTTTGCCGTATTTTTGCATTATATGTTGCAATATGTGGTGGATTATATTGCCCGATTCAAGCGGATTTATCTCTACCTTGTTAAGCGGGCGAACTCGCAATCCGTATTTGCAAAAATACATGAACTTGCATTTGTGATAGTCCTCAAGCCTTGTCGGAGAGAGTTTAACATTCTGCCCTAACAGTTGCGACATGATTTTCTCGTTCTCGATTTTATGTCGCTTAATTGTCGATGCTCTTTCAAGATATTTAAGCTTATGACGTATAGTGGGTATATTGTCAATTGTCTTAATTAAACTAGCCCTGAGTGGCGAATCCTGCTTATAAATTTGTGCTAGAGTTTGGAAAGCTGTATTCTCCGTCATACAAAAAAACTGCGGATCAAGTGCCGCTACTCTGATAATACAGTCCTCATTTAACATTTCAATTACCTGTGCTACCATATATGAAGGCAGTAATGTTTTGTAGGAAATATCCATGAGTGAATAAGATATATATAGCTTGTCCGATGGTGTCGATACCGCTTGATAAGCGATGAATCTTTCTTCATTTTGCACCTTCGAATCAGGGCAGAATATTTCCACTCCATTCTGCCTTAATAAATATCGTTCCTTTTCGGAAAATAGTCCTCCGGATTTATTGGCATATGGCATTATCCCCTCATTCACCCCAATGAGGAATACTACCTTGAGTGATGGCACACGTATTCGCTCCGCACTACCGACTATGACGGCATCAAGCGTTTGCGGTGGTGATGCCGATGTGCTTTTTGATAATATCAGACGTAGGAGTTCGGCATATCTTGTTCTTGACACTTTTTTATTTTCTAG
>JAAZLM010000071.1 GCA_012799315.1 Clostridiales bacterium
ATATGGCAAAATTTGAAGGCCAAGCTAGACGTATGTCTAAAATTGAGGCTTGTCTAAAGGAATATGGCTTTACCTCTCTTGAAGATGCAAGAGATGTATGTCTATCCAAAGATATCAATGTTGACGAAATCGTTAAAGGTGTTCAGCCGATCGCATTTGAAAATGCTAGCTGGGCATATACTCTAGGCACTGCAATCGCAATCAAAAAGGGCATTACAAAGGCTGCCGATGCTGCTGAGGCTATCGGTATCGGTCTGCAGGCATTCTGCATTCCTGGTTCTGTCGCTGAGCAAAGAGAAGTCGGTCTAGGCCATGGTAATCTAGGTGCAATGCTCCTAAGTGATGAAACAGATTGCTTCTGCTTCCTTGCTGGGCACGAATCCTTTGCAGCTGCTGAGGGTGCAATTGGCATTGCAAGGACTGCTAACAAGGCAAGAAAAACTCCGCTGCGTGTAATACTCAACGGTCTAGGTAAGGACGCAGCTTATATTATTTCAAGAATTAACGGATTCACCTATGTTGAAACTGAATACTGCTTTGACTCCGGCGATATAAAAGTCGTTCGTGAGGTTCCATTCTCACAAGGGGAAAAGGCGAAAGTTCGTGTTTACGGTTGTAATGACGTTCTTGAAGGTGTCGCTATTATGAAACTTGAGAAAGTTGACGTTTCCATTACTGGTAACTCAACTAATCCAACACGTTTCCAACATCTTGTTGCTGGAACATATAAAAAATGGGCAGGCGAGAATGATGTTAAATACTTCTCCGTTGCATCGGGCGGTGGAACAGGGCGCACACTCCATCCTGATAATATGGCTGCTGGCCCTGCATCATATGGGCTCACAGACTCAATGGGTCGTATGCATGGCGATGCTCAATTCGCTGGTTCTTCTTCCGTTCCTGCCCACGTTGAAATGATGGGACTAATCGGAATGGGTAACAATCCAATGGTCGGCGCTACCGTTGCGTGCGCTGTTGCTGTTGAAGTTGCCGCTAGGGACTAAATTTATTTCTATAATAAAAAGCATTTAACTCTAATTGAGTTAAATGCTTTTTTTAATTTGTCTAATCAATGCCGAATAGCAATTTTGCATTTTCTGCACATATATCTGCAACTTCCTGCGCTGGGATACCCTTGATTTCACCGACTTTTTTCGCTATCTCAACAATCATTGATGAATCGCACCTCTGCCCCCTGAACGGTGTCGGCGCCATGTAGGGCGCATCTGTTTCAAGGAGTAGCCTATCCATCGGGATAACTTCACAGGACTCAACCGCTCGCCTAGCATTGTTGAATGTTATAACTCCGGTGAAGCTAATATACATCCCTAGTTTGATAATCTCCCTTGCCGTCTGCGCCGATCCTGAATAGCAATGCATTACCCCTTTTGGCCGATATTCCCTGAGTATCTCCATCATATCACCGGTTGCCTCCCTACTATGGATAACTACCGGCAAATTAATCTCCCTGGCTAATTCTAGTTGCTCCTTGAATATCTTAATCTGCAATTCCTTATCATAGCCATCATAGTAGTAGTCAAGCCCGATCTCACCAATTGCGATAACTTTCTCATTCTGTGCCATCGTCTTTATTCTATTTATATAATCGGCGGGGAGTCCTTCAACATCGCTAGGATGAATGCCGACTGCCGCATAGAAAAAGTCATATTTATTAGCTAGATCCACGCTCTTTTGCGATCGGGGGAGTGTGCACCCAATATTGATTACACCGCTCACTCCCTTATTCGGTAATGAGCGAATCAATTCGTCCCTATCTTCATTGAATCGCACATCGTCATAATGTGCATGGGTATCAAAAATATTCTCTATCATTATCTAATCTTGCTGCCTTCCTTTAAATCATCATCTACAAATATTACTGCCACACTGCCATCTTCATTATCCGCTGCAAGTATCATGCCGTTACTCATCTCGCCACGGAGCTTTACCGGTGCTAGATTTGCAACAAGGATAATCTTCTTGCCGATTAAATCATCGGGCGAATACCACTGCGCTATCCCCGACACGACTTGCCTTGTGCCATGTCCATCATTTAGCTGCAGCTTTAATAGCCTGTCCGACTTCTTAACAGGTTGACATTCGATAATTTTAGCAACACGGTAATCTACCTTTGCAAAATCATCGATGCCGATTACATCATCTTCTTTATCCGTCGGATCGACCTTTTTCACTTTAGCACTATTCATCTCCTCAATTTGACCTAGCATCTTCTTACTATCGATTCTATTAAAGAGGGGTTTACCTTCGCCGACCTTTTTACATGGGATCGTCTTGCCAAATGTAGATAGTGAATCCCACTCCTTAACATCGCAATTTATCTGATTAAAAATGTTTTTCGCCGTGCTCGGTATGAATGGCGTGAGCATTACCGCAATGAATCGGATACTCTCAAGTAAATTATAGAGTACGGTGCCTAGCTCTTCTTTTTTATTCTCGTCCTTTGCAAGTACCCACGGCATTGTTTCATCAATGTATTTGTTACTGCGTCGGGCAAGGCTCATTATCCTCCCCAGTGCGTCCGATGTTTTATACTGCTCCATCAGCTTTTCTACTTCCTGCGCAGTTGAAATCGCCTTGCTACGCAGCTCATCATCAAATTCAGTACCGCTATTCGGCGGCTGGATCATACCATCAAAATATTTGTCGATCATCGCAATTGTTCTGTTGACGAGATTGCCAATAGTGTTTGCAAGATCGGAATTGAATCTTTCTATGAATCCCTCATACGTTATAACGCCATCGTGCGCATAGGGCATCTCCCTGAGTAGATAGTATCGCACCGCATCGACGCCGAAAAGATCGGCAAGCTCATCGGCATAGATGACATTGCCCTTCGACTTGCTCATTTTATCATCGCCAACGAGTAGCCACGGGTGACCGAATACCTGCTTCGGCAGTGGGATATCTAGCGCCATTAACATGATCGGCCAATATATAGTGTGGAATCTTAGTATATCCTTGCCGATTATATGCACATCGCACGGCCAGTATTTATTGAACTTTTCATCGCTGCCATCCGGATCATAGCCGAGTGCCGTAATATAATTCGATAATGCATCCAGCCAAACATATATAACATGTCCTTCATCGAAATCAACGGGGATACCCCATTTGAACGATGTTCTTGACACGCATAAATCCTGTAATCCCGGCTTGATGAAATTGTTGACCATCTCCCTCCTGCGTGAGGTAGGACTGATGAAGTCGGGGTTGTCCTCAATATATTTTTCTAGCCTATCTTGATATTTGCCAAGTTTAAGGAAATACGCTTCCTCCTTAGTTAGGCTAACTTCACCATCGCAATCGGGGCAAGCACCATTCTCTAGCTGCGATTCAGTAAAAAAGGATTCGCAAGCAACACAATAATGCCCCTCATACACGTCTTTATAGATATCGCCCTGTTCATATAGGCGCTTGAAAATTTTCTGCACGACTTTGACATGATCGGGATCAGTCGTACGAATGAATTTATCGTACGAACAATTGAACAATTCGTATATATCACGAATCTCCCTAGCTATCATATCTGCATATTGCTTTGGCTCCATGTTATTCTTCTTTGCCAATTGCTCGATCTTCTGCCCGTGTTCGTCCGTACCCGTTAGGAAGAAAACATCATTCCCCATCATTCTTTTAAACCTGGCTATCGCATCGGTGAATATTATCTCATACGTATTCCCAACATGGGGCTTTTTAGAAGTGTAGGCTATCGCCGTTGTAATAAAAAATTTGTCGCTCATTATCTTACTCTGCCTTTCCATAATACTTTACCTCTTTCTAGTTATTATATCACCTTTTGTCCATCAATACAATAAAAAAATTGCGGGGCTTTTAAATAAAAGCCCCGCCAAACGAAGTTAAACAAGAAAATATGTGTAGAACAAAAGAAAGGAGACAACAAAACGGATGTGTTAACATCATGATTATTATAGCCCCGTAAGATAAAAAAGTCAATAACATTTACAAAATATTCTCATCAAACACAATAAATTTAGTTACTTCAACAAAAATTCGCTGCTTTTTTTATGTAAAAAGATAATAAAATTTGTATTAATACTCGAAAATATAGTATTCTTCATATATTCATTAAGTGGAGATACACCACTCGATAGTAAAATAACCGCAAAAACGCTACCTATTCGGTGCGTTTTTGCGATTATTAATGGTTTCTTCTTCAACCACTATCTTATGTGGTCATCCGCTTCCACCAGATTACTTCTTTTGAAATATAGAGATATGCACCAAAGCGCCGACAATCCAACTAATACATAAATAATTCTGCTTATTACGCTCGCTGAACCGCCGAATGCCCATGCTACGAGGTCAAATCGGAACAATCCGATTAGTCCCCAGTTTGCTCCTCCAACTATCAAAAAGAATAAAGCAATTTTATCTAACATAACGACCTCCATTCCGCCGAATAATAGCATGATAGTACGGATATACCGTTAGTTTCTTCGACAATATTAGATGATAGTCCGTAATTCAGGCCTATCAACTTAATTAAAGTCACAGATATATTATGCACTCTCATTTTATCAATTATTCATTGTTGGCAGTGATTTTTTATTAATATTCGATAATCGTATTATATACAGAATTTCTGCAAATATTAATAGGGCAAGAGTTTTTTTATAAAAACTCTTGCCCTGATTCCATCGAACAAATTTTAGCTTTTCTCTAATTCGGTGCGACCATAATTTTTTATAAAATTTTTATAAAAAATTATCGCTCGTTCAAGTGATTCTATCGATAAATTTTCGTCGATTGCATGAGCACTTGCAAGTTGCTCATTCGTCATCATCAGTGGCACAAATCTTAAAACGCAATCGCATATTTTAGTGTAGTGCCGTGAATCCGTTCCCGCCATCATCACATATGGTATTATCGGGATATCGCCAAAACATTCGCCGATACTGTGCTCGACATATTTATATGCATATGTCTTCATATTCGCCACCTTGGAATAATCAAATCCCGTTATCATCTCCATATCTATATCAAGACTTGCCGCTAGGCGGGCGACTTTCTCATACGATTCCTTCAATCCCTGATGTATCATGAAACGCATATTCGCCGTGACACTTGCCTGCTGCGGTATCACATTGGCGCCACTGCTCCCTTTCGCCATTGTGAATACGCAAGTCGTCGATACAAGCGCATTCGCCTGACCGCCAAGCCTCCCCATAAAATAGGGGAGTATCGGGCCAAACAGCCATAGATTCCCTAAAACGAATCTATATCGGAACGACATATACGGTGTCATCGCTCTATACATATGACGGACTGGCTCTGTCAATTTCTTCTTGAAAACACGCTTGTGCTCAATTGTATGCATGAATTTTGCCAATCGTTCAAACGGATTATTCTTGAATGGAGTGCTTGCATGGCCGCCGGGTGAATATGCGGTGAATTTTATATTTGCACGTCCTTTTTCGAATATGCCCACCATCGCACTACTGCCGGACATACCGCCGGCAACACTCGACATTACCGCTCCGCCCTCATCCATTACTAAATCAAGTTCGATGCCCTTCTCATATAAATATTCTACTGTCTTAATTGCTCCATCGCCCGTGATTTCCTCATTATTTGACGATGCAATATATACATCGCAATGCGGTGTTACACCATCTTCAATTAAATGTTCAACTGCCTCTAAAATTGCACATAGTGATCCTTTTGTATCGACAGCGCCCCTGCCCCAGATCTTACCGTCATCAATTGTCCCTGAGAATGGCTCATGCTTCCACTCGCCGGTTGCCTCGACAACATCCATATGCGACATTAATAGAATCGGACTAGCACTAGCATCCTCGCCCTTCCATTTAAATAGGAGCGCACCGTCAATATCGACTTTTTCAAGCACACTATGAATATTCGGATATAACTGTTCTAGCTTACTATGTAGCCGATAGATCTGCGTCATATCTTTATTGCCATATCTTGATACAGTCGGTACTTTTATTATTTCCGATAGGGATTTCGCATGACGGTCGGGGTCGATGCCATCATTCTCCATATCGAATTTCTTCCCATCGGGGAATTCTCTGCCCATCATCGCCGCATTAATTGCAGCAATGCACATTAGCAATATTATTATGCCAAATATCGTCAAAATTATATATAGCGCAAGCATATTTACCGCTCTCTTTCTTTATAAAAAAGTTTCTATCCATACTATATTATATCATATATCGTCATAAATGCCAACAATTTAAACTTCTATATTGGGGAATTTGTGCCTTTAGCCTTGAATTTTAACTTTAACATAGTCGATGAAAATGTTCATAGAAATTCTATGTGAATTTGTAACACGTCTTGCTATAATGATTTCAGAACTGACCAGTCGGTTCTGATAAAGCAGATAAACAAATAATAGAAAGAAGTGACTGAAAATTGTTATCAAGGCAAAGTGTAAAACGCCCCTTCACCGTCATTGTTGCGGTGATTCTTGTTGCAATTCTTGGGGTTGTATCCTACACTAACATGACGGTCGATTTACTGCCAAATTTAAATCTACCCTATGTTGTTGTAGTAACATCGTATCCGGGCGCTTCACCTGAAGTGGTCGAAACGACAGTAACACGCTCAGTTGAGCAAAGTATGAGTACGATTAATAATGTAAAGAGTATTCAAAGTGTATCTAGTGAACATTTATCCATGATTATTCTTGAATTTGTCGGGAATACGAATATGGATACCGCCGTTATCGAAATGAGGGAGAGCCTCGATATGATAAAGGCGTATTTCCCCGATGATGTCGGCTCACCGATGCTAATGAAGATTAATCCTAGTATGATGCCTGTCATGGTATTATCAGCCTATGTTGAAGGTGAGGATATTGGTACTTCATCCAGCTATATTGAGAAAAAACTCCTACCCGAAATTGAAAGTGTAGAGGGTGTTGGATCCGTTTCGGCAATGGGTCTACTCGAAAATATGGTGAATGTGACAATCTCGGAATCTAAACTCGATAAGCTCAATGCCGATATTGCAAAGGCGGCAGATGATGCATATAATGCAGCAATGGCGCAAATGTTTGAGCAGATTGCTCCATCGTTGCCAGCGGGGACAACTCCCGATATGCTCACTCCGCAGATGCTATCACAGCTCGGAATTGAGATGCCGGCAGAAAAGCCCGAAATACCAACGCTCGACGCCACGGCAGAAATGCTAGAAGGTATTCTAATGGGGCAGAACTTCGCCATGCCGACGGGGAGCATTGAGGACGGGAATTCTTCATACCTCGTGCGTACGGGCGATAAACTTTCATCAATTGACGATGTGCGCAGTCTAACCGTATTCTCAATTGAGATGGATGGTTTTGAGAACATCACATTATCCGATATTGCTGATGTTGATGAGCTAACGAGCGCTGGCGATCAATATGCAAAAGTATCGGGCAATGATGCAGTAATGCTAACTATTCAGAAACAGTCCGAATATTCGACTGCCGACGTAACAAAAAGGGTATGGGATAAGCTCGATCTATTAGAGGAGGAGCACGCAGGAGTAACATTTGACAACCTGATGGATCAGGGCGATTATGTCAACATCATGGTTAGCACAGTTATCAAGAACTTATTATTCGGTGGTATTCTTGCTATAATTATTCTGCTACTATTCTTGAAGAGTGCTAAATCGACTTTCATTGTTGGTATGTCGATTATAATCAGTGTTACATCGGCACTTGTTCTAATGTATTTCTCGGGTATTACAATGAATGTTATTTCAATGGGCGGTCTAGCCGTCGGAATTGGAATGCTCGTTGATAATTCGATTGTAGTTATCGAAAATATCTTCCGCCTAAGGTCGGAGGGGAAAAGCACGAGAGATGCCGCTATCGATGGCGCAAAGCAAGTTTCAGGTGCTATTATTGCATCAACAATTACTACGATTATTGTATTTGTACCAATTGTATTCACAAGCGGTATTACAAGACAGTTATTTGTTGATATGGGTCTTACAATAGCATTCTCATTAATTGCAAGTCTTGTTACTGCATTAACATTTGTGCCAATGGCATTCTCACTAATGTATAAAAACTACCGTGAGCCTAAGCAGGGATTATTCGATAAGTTCCGCAATTCATATGGTAGAGCGCTTAATTTCACACTCAATCATAAGTGGATAGTAATAACATTCGTCGTTGTTATGCTCGGTGTAACAGGCGGTGTAATCTATAATATGGATAAGGCATTCTTCCCGCAGACAGATATGGGAATGATCTCAATCACTGCTAATATTCCTGATGATTATTCAAAAGAAGATGTCTATGTTGAACTAGATGAGATTAGCAAGATTATCGGCGATATTGATGAGGTTGAAACCGTCGGCGCAATGTATTCTGACGTCGGGCAAGCCATGATTTCAATCGGCGGTATGGGAGGATCGGATGAGGACTCGGCAACTATATATGCATTGCTGAGCGATGATAGGAAAATATCAACATCTCAAGTGGGTGAAATTATCCGGGATCGGACTAAGGATATTGGTATGGAGCTATCTATCTCAGGTGATTCGATGGATATGTCAATGATGGCTGGTCAGCCCGTTTCAATAGAAATATACGG
>JAAZLM010000007.1 GCA_012799315.1 Clostridiales bacterium
ATGTAAATACATTAGGAGGGTTAAAACGATGTATGATAATATGCAATTTTGGGATAATTTCACGAAATCAGGAAAAATCGATGATTATATAAAATATAAAGAGGTACAAAGAACGCAGGCTTCGAGCTCGGTTGTGGGGGATGTTAATGCTAATAACAGCAAAGGGCATAGTGATAAGGGAGCGGAACGTGGGGGAGTCGGACAAGTTTATTGACGTATTGACCGATGACTTCGGTGTAATTGAAATCAGTGTAAGAGGCGCAAGGAAAGGCACAAGTAAAAGTTCAAGTGCGACTCAATTATTTGCTTATTCCCTCTTTTGTGTTAATAAAAGAGGGGAGAGATATTATCTCAATAGCATAGAACCTATCAAAATTTTTTACGGTCTGCGTGAAAATATTGATAGGTTATCACTTGCAATGTATTTTGCTGATATAATCAAATTTACTGTGTCTTCAGAATCACCTTCGGGCAATATACTGCGCCTATTCCTTAATTCGCTACATATGTTAGAGAGTGAAAAAAGAGATGAAACATTAATAAAAGCTATTTTTGAATTGAGAATAATGACTAAATTAGGATTCATGCCGAGCATTGCCGTATGTGAGGATTGCGCAGTGTATGAGGCTGAGAAATTCTTTTTTATTCTGGATGCCGGCATATTAAAATGCGGCAACTGTGCATCTGAAATTGGTCAATCTAGCAGAGTTTATGCGCTGACGCCTTCGACTTTGAAGGCGATGAGACATATTGTCTTTGCTGATCTTGATAATATCTTTTCTTTCAATCTAAAAGGCGAAAGCCTTAAGATTTTAGAACAAATTACTGAAGAATACTTAATCCTACACATTGATATTAGACTTAAAACACTTGATTTTTATAAACAACTGAAAGCATAGAGTTGTTGCGGTATTTTAAAATTGAAAGGCTGAATTAACAATATGAATAAGCATTATAAATCATTAGAACTACATAAGATATTGCTTATGCTTTCAAATCAGGCTACTAGTGATGAGTGTAAACAGAATGCGTTATCGATTGTGCCTAATACAGATTTTGATTATGTTAGAGGTGAAATTAACAGGACAAATGACGCATTTACACTATCATCAAAATATGGAACGCCACGATTCACAAGCATAGTAAATACCACTCCCTCATTGGAAAGGGCGAGAACAGGATCGTCACTTTCATTAAGGGAATTGCTTGATATTCGCAACATTCTTGCACAGAATCAAGCATTAATAAAATGGCGCAGTCATTGTGAAAAGATCGATTCAGAGCTTGACTATCTTTTCAATGCATTATATACGCATAGAACATTGGAAAAGAAAATTACAGATTCGATATTGTCCGATGAGGATATTTCCGATAACGCAAGTCCGAAACTTGCTTTAATTCGACGCAAAATTGTCAGCACGGGTAATAGAATTAGAGATAACTTAAATAAGATGGTGAAAAGTACCACCACACAGAAGTTTTTGCAAGAAAGCATCGTAACCGTGCGTGATGGGCGATTCGTACTACCGGTAAAGGCGGAGTATAAATCCGACATACCGGGATTGGTTCACGACACATCATCAAGCGGATCAACTCTATTCATCGAACCCATGAGTGTTGTTGATGCTAACAACGATATAAGAGTGTTGTTAGGGCAGGAACAAGCGGAAATTGAAAGAATTATAGCTGAATTGTCGGCAGATTGCGCTGAAGTAGCTGACGATATTTCAAGAGGATATAAGGCATCAATAGAACTAGAATTATACTTCGCTAAGGCGAATTTAGGTGCACAAATGAATGCATCTGCGCCTGAATTGTCACGTGATGGCATCATAAAACTAAAAAAAGCTAGACATCCATTAATTAACCCTAAAGAAGTTGTACCCATTGATGTTGAAATAGGCGATAAATTTGACAGTCTTATAATTACAGGGCCAAATACTGGAGGCAAAACTGTATCTTTAAAGACGGTCGGACTTTTGACTGCAATGACAATGTGCGGTCTTTTGATACCAGCCTTAGATGGTAGCAAAGTGTCAATTTTCGATAAGATACTAGTAGATATTGGTGATGAGCAAAGTATTGAGCAGAGTTTATCGACCTTTTCATCACATATGCATAATATTATTAAAATTATGGAAGTTGCTGATGGCGATTCCTTAGTCCTTTTGGATGAGCTAGGCTCGGGCACTGATCCAGTTGAGGGTGCTGCATTAGCGGTATCGCTACTGAAGGAGTTTAAGAATAAGGGTTGCAAATTGCTGGCGACAACGCATTATCAGGAGATTAAAATATACGCACTTGAAGAAGATGGCGTCGAAAATGCTTGTTGTGAATTCGATATAAAAACATTGAAGCCTACTTATAGGTTGCTAATTGGTGTGCCCGGCAAATCAAATGCCTTCGACATATCGACAAGATTAGGTATGCCTGCACATATTATAGAGAACGCAAAAAAACATGTAGATAGTGAGAGCAAGCGTTTTGAATCCGTAGTGGAGGAATTGGAGAAGTCACGTCAAGAATACGAATATCTTCAAAGGAACTTGAGCGCCGAACAAAGGAAAGTAGCACAGTTAAGGAAGGAATTAGAGGTAGAAAGAGCAAAAATCGACAAAGAAAAAGATAGAGAAATTGAAAAAGCACGGGCTACAGCATTGAGAATGGTAGAAAGTATAAAGATTCGATCGCAAAATTTAATGGACGAATTAGATGAAATCAGACGTAATAAGGACAAAGAGAGCTTCTCCAAGAGTGCCTTAGCTGCCAAATCCGGTATGCGTGGTAAAATAGATAAAATGTACGATATCGCAAACCCAATCGTTCAGCAGCGAGATGATGATTATAAACTACCAAGACCGCTTAAAATCGGTGATAATATCATCATAAAGAGCACTGGCAAAGAGGGGACTGTATTAACCTTACCCGACAAGGCGGGCAACTTGTATGTGCAAATTGGAATAATGCGCAGTAGGATGAAGGAATCCGATTTAAGGCTAAGCGACGATAATAAGGTAAGGCTGAACGGCAAGAAAATAGCTACAAAAAATATGATTAGTAAGTCGGACAGAGAAATTAAAATGGAACTCGACATTAGGGGTCAAACTATTGAAGAAGGTTTAATCGAAGTAGATAGGTTCATTGACAACTGTGTTCTTACAGGCGTGGGATCGATCACTATAATTCACGGTAAAGGTACCGGCGCTTTAAGGGACGCAGTGCATGCGCATCTTAAGAGGCATCGCAACATTGAATCTCATCGGCTCGGTGTATATGGAGAAGGGGAAAGTGGCGTTACAATAGCACAAATTAAATAATGATATGAGGAGTAGTTTATTTTTAAACTACTCCTTTTTATTTGCTTGACAAATGTAGTAGTAAATGTTATACTAAAAACAGAAACAGTAAACCGCACTAAATGAAAATTTAGTGCGGTTGGGGGGATGAGAATTTGATAAGGAGGTTTTAATATGAGTAATACAAGCGTTTTTAATAAAAGAAGTGATATGCCGGACTATCTTAAGGACTTCTTGTTTTACCTAGAGATTATTAAAGGCAGATCTTTTAGAACAGTAGATGCATACTATATCGATATCAGAGCATTCCTCAGATTTATTAAAATGCAGCGTTCACTTGGCGATGAATCCCTTGAGTTCAGCGAAATCGAAATTGCCGATATTCCCATATCAATTATTCAGGATATCACTTTAAACGATGTGCATGAATTTCTTCACTATGTTAGCAATGTTCGAAATAACAGTGCTAAAACCAGAGCACGCAAAGCATCTTCACTTAGGGTCTTCTTCGATTATCTAAATAAGAAAACTGAGCTATTACCGAACAATCCGGTAACCGAATTGGAATTTCCCACTCCTAAAAAGTCTTTACCGAAATATCTTAGTTTGGAGCAAGCTATTGAACTGTTAGCGACTGTTGACGGGCCTTATGCCGAGCGAGATTATTGTATATTGACTCTCTTTTTAAACTGTGGCTTGCGATTGAGTGAGCTTGTAGGCATTAATTGCAATGATTTTTCAGAAAATACTTTACGTGTAATTGGTAAAGGAAATAAGGAAAGAATTATTTATGTTAATGATGCGTGCAAGAATGCCGTAGAAGATTATCTACCGGAACGTCCCAAAATTAAAAATACAGATGCATTATTCATTAGTAGAAATGGCAATCGAATCAGTAGACGTAGAGTGCAGGAAATTGTAGAGAATGCTCTTAAGAAGTGCGGACTTGGCAATGCAGGTTTTTCCACACACAAATTACGGCATACAGCTGCAACATTGATGTATCAACATGGTAATGTCGATGTTCGTATTTTGAAAGAGATTCTTGGCCATGAGAATTTGGCAACAACTGAAATATATACGCATGTATCCAATGATCAAATGGCAAAGGCTATGTCGGATTCACCGTTATCAAAGATCCATAAGAAAGCAAAAAAAGAGTAGTTAAAGTGAAGTAAACCTTAGCTACTCTTTAAAATATCATTTATTTAGTTGTTGCTTTTCTCCTTATAATAGAATACTTCTCAAATAGTCGACTAGATGGTATCTTTAACTTCATTTCAGCGTGCGGCGCACTGTCAAGATCATTACCTTCACAGTCGATAAGCTTGTCGATCCTCATAGTTACAGGCTCTTTCTTAGGAGAAAGCACCTCAACTTCATCACCGACATAGAACTTATTGCGCTGAGTAATATATATATAATTACCATCACTCGAATCTACAACACCGACAATATCATAGTCACGAACATATCCAGAATTCTCATAATATTCGCTATTCTTTGTATGTCCAAAGAAGAATCCAGTCGAATACTGCCTATGACTAACTTTCTTAGTTTCTTCTATAATCCAACTCGGCAACGGCGTATCTTTACTAGTCAAAAAGTGATCTGTTGCGCATCTATAAGCATTAGTTATGGTAGATACATAGTAGAAAGATTTTGCACGCCCCTCAATTTTAAAGCTTGAGACACCAGCATCAACTAATTTGTCTATATGTTCTATCATGCAAAGATCCTTAGCATTTAATATATATGTTCCCCTCTCGTCTTCATAGATGGGGTAGTGTTCATTCGGTCTTTTCTCCTCGACAAGATGATATCCCCAACGACAAGGCTGAGCGCACTCTCCCCTATTTGCATCACGATTAATCATATAGTTGGATAATAAGCATCTGCCAGAGAAGGATACACACATTGACCCGTGTACAAAGACTTCAATATCAAGATCACTTGGAATTCGGCTCCTGATATTGGCTATTTCCATAAGCGATAATTCCCTAGCCAGTACGACCCTTTTGGCACCCATATTATAAAGCTCATTGGCAGTTACATGATTTACAATCCCTGCTTGAGTTGAAATGTGAATCTCCATATCTGGAGCGTACTTCTTAGTTAAAGATAGTACACCAATGTCGGAAACAATAGCAGCATCGACACCACTTTCGTATGCATGCTTAATGAAGTCGGGGAATTTATCTATTTCATCATAATGCGGTGTCGTATTGCACGTTAGATATACTTTTACACCACGTGAATGAGCATATTCAGTTGCTTTAATTAATTCATCAGCGCTGAAGTTCTTTGGTGTTGCTCGCATGCCGAATATATCGCTACCGAGATATACAGCGTCCGCACCAAATTCGACCGCAGCAATTAATCGCTCAAAATCACCTGCGGGCGAAAGAACTTCCGGATATTTTATATTTATATTACTGTGCAAGTTTGTACTCCTTCTTAAATAAGACCAGCAGTTTTTAAGTTTTTTTCATGCTCGTCATTTGTTTTAGCATAGTAGATTTCTCTTGTTTTAATATTATGGCAAAAGAAATAATAATCGGTGTCAGCAGGATTTAATACCGCATCAATAGCATCGATCCCAGGATTGCATATAGGGCCTGGAGGCAGGCCAACTCCGACATAGGTGTCGTACGAATCAAAAATCTTTTGGTAAAGATCATAGCTAGACATTTTTATCTTGCTTTTTATAACTTCGTTAACATATTTCTTTGTTGGATCGGACTGCATTTTAGGGAACTCAAGGCTATTATTGAAGCGGTTCAAAAATACAGATGCGACCATCCGCATTTGTTCTTTATTGGCGGATTCAGCCTGAACCATTGAGGCTAAAGTCATCACCTGATTAAGAGAAAGATTTTGCTCTTGCATTTTATCATACATTTCATCAGTAATTTTCTTATCAAATGTCGAATAAAATTTCGTTAGTATGTTCTCTATACGTTCATTTTCATAAAATATATACGTATCCGGGAACAAGAATCCTTCCTTCTGATAAAATTTAAGCGGATCGTTAGTGATCTTATCCTCAAATTTATACGATAAATTAGCTGTGTCTACATAATCAAGAAATTCGTCGGCATCACATATATTGTTCTTTTCGAGTTCTTCGGCAATCTGTTTAATATTGTACCCCTCAGGAATTGTAATCTGCACTGTATTTTTAATAGCATTACTATCCTGTAAGATTGATATAATCTCTTCGTATGACATGCTCGGACTAACCTCAAAAACACCGTATTGGTACATGCCATCGGCCTTTTGCAAATAAGAAATTAGCCTGAAAAACGATGGATATTTTACCACATCACTTTTTTGCAGGATTTCAGCAATATCACGTGTAGAAGAATTTTGCGGAACCTCTATATCGATGTGTATTCCGGATTTGCCAATACCGAATAAATCCATTCCAGCATAGATTATGACTACCGACAATGAAACGGAAGCAGCAATTATTGTCACCGCAAGAACAAGACTGCCAAGAACTTTATTTCTTCTTGACTTCTTGCGTTTCTTTTTCTTCTTCTTTTTACTAGGAACATCTTCCTCCTCGGGAATGCTCTCGATCGTGTCGTTGCCACTCTCTTCGTTAGTGGCGGTATCCTCTACTATCGATTCGGAAATTGCTCCTTCACTATTATTTGCATCAGGAATCCCCTCCCCTTCAGTATCAGGGGAGGAATTACCCTCATATTCGCTGATAATCATATCTAGCTCTTCGTCAGAGCTGGGGGCATTTTTTTTATTATCCATAACATTGCCTCCTAAAGTCGATTTTTGTCATATTGAGGAATATATATTCATAACATATTATGCTCTGCTATTTTATTAATCCTAGTTTTAGTCGGTAGCATTATCTGTTATAACCAAATTTACAGGTATGTCGAATTCATCGATTGCCAACCGATCACATATAAAATCATCATAACATATCCCGATACTATGTCCATCGTATTCGGATAGAAATCTATCATAGAATCCCTTGCCATAGCCAAGTCTATATCCTCTTTTATCAAAGGCTAGGCCCGGCACGATGCAGATCGAATCAAGCATTGAAGTGATGAGCATATCGTCGTTTGGGATCGGCTCAAGCAATGAAAATCTAGCTGGGTATAAGTCGTCCCTACTATTTATTTGATAGAATTTTATCGTAGTTGTGTTGTAATCGCATACCGGTGCGGCAACTTTTTTACCATATATTGATGCATGGTCTATTAATTTAATAGTATCAACCTCGATATTAGTGGACACATATGTCAACACAGTCGGGGTATTTTTATATTGGTCAAGCGATATTACCGCATTGTATATGGAGAAGTCCATTATAGCTTTTCGATCAGGATCAATTCCCTTTCGGCTATTAATCAGTTGCTTCCTTAGTGATGGTTTATCATTATAAAAATCGTCGTTTATAGGCATTGGAGTGAACCTTTGAGTATATTTGAGCGATCGTAAGATGTCAATAATGCCGCCAGTTCCAGCGAGAAATCTATCGCCGCTCCCGGCCCCTTTGCGGTTATAATATTGCCATCAACGCATAGACATTCATCAGTTACAATTGCTTCTTTTAACGTGGCTTCAAATCCTGGGAAGCAAGTTGCCTTCTTTCCCTTTAGCAGGCCCTTATTCCCGAGAATTGACGGCGCCGCACAAATTGCTGCTATATATTTGTTGTTATCTATACAGAAATCCACTGCCGACTGAACTACTGGCGAATGCTCAAGATTCAATGTGCCAGGCATCCCACCGGGCAGTACTATCATCTTAATATCGTCACTGAGAATTAATTCATCATCTTGAATATCGGTCTGGACGGTGATCCCGTGCGCTCCCTCAATATTCTTTCCTCCGATACCGACTGTTACTACATTTAGCTCGCAACGGCGCAATAAGTCTATTGGTGTTATCGCCTCTATTTCTTCGAATCCTTTTGCTAGAAAAACATATATCATAATATCCTCCTTTTAGTCTAGAAGATTATTCGTATACCAAACTAAATTGCTATCACTACGTGGCTTGAGCCATTTCATCATGGCGAACGGTGTAGAATCAAGATTGCCACCTAAATCAACATCCACAGCGGCC
>JAAZLM010000001.1 GCA_012799315.1 Clostridiales bacterium
AAAATATTACCGAAATATACAGCGGTTATCATGGCGGTTGTATTATATATGGTATTTATAACGATAAAATATATATGGACGTTGATGCGTCAGACATTAAAATTGATTATTCTGACTTAGATGCATTAATTAGAGAAAGAGATTCTGAGAATTCTGAAGATTCTTATATGTGCTATAACATTCCTGAAGGGGAATTTGTAAAATCCGATATACCAAATTTCGTCTTTGTGAACGAAGATTATTTCATCTATAATGATGAAAGCACAGTTATTCTTGACAAAAACGGTGATATAGCATTGGAAATTGACATCGACACCACTTATTCCATTCTTACAGTTGTGAATGGAAAGTTCTTTTTAGAACATGACGGAGTCTGCTATGATATAGAATCAAAGAAGAAATATAAACTGAACAATTCGGGCTGTGAAATAATCTCCTATTTTAACGATCAATATATACTAAGATATCCCAACGAGTCGGATAATGTAGCCTATAGCTATAAAGCAATGTCGGAGAACGAGTTGATTGGAGATGAGATAAAGTGAACACTTTAACCCTTGAAAACATCAGCAAACACTATGGAGAAAAGCTAGCGCTTGATAATCTTAGCATCACGTTTGAAGATGGCATTTACGGACTGCTGGGTCCTAATGGCGCAGGGAAATCAACATTGATGAATATTATTACTCAGAATGTTTCTTTTGATAACGGTGGGAAAATTACTTGGAATGGTTCCGACACTAAGAAAGATGACGTCACCTTTCGGGAAGTAATCGGCTTTATGCCACAGCAGCAGGAACTTTACTCTGCCTTTACAGCTGCACGTTTTGTTGGCTATATTGCCACTCTTAAAGGCATTGCGCCAAAGCAGATTAAAGAAGAAGTAATGCGTGTTTTAAAGCAGGTTGAAATGTCTGAATATGCGAACAAAAAAATCGGCAGCTTTTCGGGCGGAATGAAGCAGCGTGTCCTAATAGCTCAGGCGCTCCTCGGCAATCCGAAGCTTTTAATCCTTGATGAGCCGACAGCGGGTCTTGACCCAAAGCAAAGAGTGGTTGTGCGCAATCTTATTGGCTCCTTATCCAAAGAGCGAATTGTGATTATATCAACTCATATCGTGTCCGATATTGAATCTATTGCAGACGATATTTTACTTATTAAGTCGGGCAAAATAATTGATAGAGGTAGCGTGCCGGAGCTTTCACAAAAGGTAGTTTCGGGTGAACAGAACCTAGAAAACCTCTATATGCAGTATTATGGTGACAAGATATGAGAATCTTGTCAAATGAGTTATACAAGCTATTTACATCTGCCGTATTTGTCCTTACTTTAGCCGTTGCAATAATCATTAGCCTGTATTCTTCAGCAACTACCCAGATTGATGCGGTCGATACTGATAGCTATAAGGAGTTCTTTTCTGAAACCTTGCAAATTACGGATACTACCGAACAAGTCAAATACATAGAAGATAAGCTTGAATCTATACTTAACTCCGCCGAGGTCAATATTGAATGGCGAAACAAAGTGAACTTTTACAGAAAACAACTTGAGCAAGTGGCGGCAATCAGGGATTATAAGCTATATCTTGAAAACATCGATAAGTCTGCCGAAACGATGACATCGATTTCTATTTTTGCCGACGAGAATAGCTTTACATACAGAAACATCATTCGCACACCGCAGGCTTATGAAGGTGTCAAGGCTGTCGAGCCAGTATTTTCACCGTCCGAGGGTATATTGCTTGCTATAAATAACAGGGCAATTGATATCGTTTATATTTTTGTCTTGATAGCGGCAGTGATTGTGCTTATCGGCAAAGAGCGTGAAAGCGGAATTATCAGTCTTTTAAAGCCCTTGAAAAATGGGCGGAAAAAACTTAGTCTTGCAAAAACTATGACGCTGCTATTAATCGCTGTTTTTGCTGGTGCGATTCTGTTTTTCATATCACTTGCGGTAGGTCAAATTAGATTTGGTTTAGGCGATCTTTCAAGACCGGTTCAATCGCTGGAGGGGTTTATCGGCTGCAATCTTCCTATAAGTGTTTTGCAAATGCTGTTGATTGCCTTTGTAATGAAGGCTTGTACAGTTTTCGTTATTGCCGTTATTTTCGATTGCCTTTGCACGAAATTTTCCGTAACGGTATCTATTGTTTCTCTAACCGCCATTGCAGGCGTTGAACTTGCGCTTTATAGCTATATTCCTTTCTCCTCATCAGCAGCGCCTTTTGCTGCGATTAATCTTGCGTCTTTTATGGATAGCGCAAGTATTATGAAAACATATAGCTCTATAAACGCTTTTGGCTATCCGCTTTCGCATTTATCTGTAACCGTTTTTTGCCTTATTATCGGGGCGGCTTTGACTGTTTTAATTGCAACCATGCTATTTTCAAACATTAGTATCACTGCAAGCAATAAGTTAAACCTAAGGTTGCCATTTCGGAAGTTTATCCCTAAAAGGGCTTTCACTTATTCCCTCTATAAGGTCATGATTATGCATAAGGGCGCTCTTATTCTGATAGCCGTTCTGGCAATTGAAATTTACGGTGCTGCTACATTCCAGTTAGCATATAATTCAGACGACGGATACTATAAGCATTACTGCGACACACTATCGACTATGGATTCCGAACAGGCAAATATCTATATTAATAGTGAAGAAGAGCGGTTCAATGAGTTGCTTGAAGCACTCTCATCGCCCGATACTGGCGCTAATGAATTAATAGAGGTAAGCCGTCAGCTCAATGCACGAACGGGCTTTGAGCAAGCCAAAGAACAATATAATTACATCGCCAATTTATCAAGTAGCAACAAGGAGATGTTCTATCTAAGCGGCTGGAACGAACTATTCGGTGCTAATGGTTATCAATCGGATATGCAGCATGCACTTATATTGATAGCTTCACTGTGCCTGATAATACTTCCAAGTATTGCATATGACAGAAAGTGCCGAATGGGACTGCTCATCTATGCGACTAAGCACGGAAAAAATAAATACTACATACATAATAATGTTATAGCCGCAATGCTTGGAATAGTAATTTCTTTTATAGTATATATACCACATTTTTATTCTATCTTTTCGGCATATGGATATGACGGTTTTGGCAGTTCTATACGCTGTTTGCCTTTATATGAGAGGTTTGCAGACATTCCTATATGGAGTTATCTTTTAATACTATTCCTTGCACGGTGCCTAATTGCCGTACTTTTGTCAATTTTGCTTGTGTCGATATCGTCAACGTCGAATAGTTCCTCAACTGCAATATTGATAGGGTTTATTCTGTTTGTCTTGCCTGTCCTGATATATTTGGCTGGTTATAGCTTAGCAATTGTATTTTGCGTGCCACTAAGCATTAGCAACATCTGGGTTGAGATGAATTTAGCTGTCTTTGCGAATATGTCCACATTCTTAGCACTCGTTTCATATAGTCAGATTCATAGGCTTATAAAGAAATAAAATAGTTCGTTTTTAGATGGGGAACAGCACAATTCCATAGTAAAATATGGGTATTATTGAAAAGAGGATGGGGGGATATGCTTAAAAAACACGATAGGTACAACTTAAACAAATTGCCCATTAATCATTAAGTACGACAAAAAAACATTTCTATGATTATTATGTATTTGCAAACTTTTTAGAACCGCCGAATAGTACAGAAGATATATTGATTAAATTTGGGCTATTTTGTGTTAATGAAATAGAAAGCATAACCATTAATAATTCTAAGCTTTCTTCTAAAAGCTACGAAGATTTTTACTATGCCATGATTATGATAAGGCTAATATTTTGAATATTACAACGGCTTATTATGTTATAAAGTCTGATCTTACACATCTATTTACAAAAAACATAGCTATCGGGAATTCTAAAGCAACTCAAATTAACTAGTCCTATGCTGAAAATAATGTGATATAATTAAAAAGCAATCCCCACGTATAAATCATACGGGGGATTGCTTTATTGGAGCTGTTAAGCGGATTCGAACCGCTGACCTCTTCCTTACCAAGGAAGTGCTCTGCCTACTGAGCTATAACAGCATTGAATGTGGCAAAGACCATTATACAATATCCAGAACACCTTGTCAATCCTTTTTTCGCTGAAAATCGATTTACTTCAACTAAATTAATTTGAGACGAGGACAACTAATATCAATGTTGCAAAAAAGGCGAAAAAGATGTAAAATAAGAGGGTAAATATAAATAGTAAAGGTTGATTTATAAATGGAAAACGTTATTTTCTCAATATCGTCGCTGTCGGTTCTAGGCAGTATTCAAAGAGATGAACTCATCGTCAAGTTGAAAAGACTAGCATTAACACATGACTTTATAGAGGCGGTTGAGTCATATAGCGCAGTAATCGCCTTACTATGTAATCATGGGCTGAGCCTATCGGATTATCTATATAATAGGGCGATATTTGATGACAATATTTATATGAGGCATTATGCTAATCACGCAGAAAATATCGAAAAATATATTGAGGATGCGGTGCGTCACGATATAAAATCACTATCATATATTGCTAGGATAACATCGAATATGCTTAAGGAAAAGATGTGTGTTCGATTCCCCAATTTTCAAACAGAGATAGAAGAACTACCGGATTTTGATACCGGCGAATGGAATTATAAAGTAGAGGATTTTCGGGATTTTGCAGTGGAGAATGGCTTTGGCATATATGCAAAACACCATGCTTTTATTTTCGATGGCAATGCTATTATCCCGGTGAAAAATCCTGATGGAATCAGACTATCGGATTTAAAAAAGTACGAAATACAACGTAGGAAGATTGTCGAAAATACACTATGCCTATTAGCGGGCAAGCCAGCAAATAATGTCCTCCTATACGGTGATAGAGGAACAGGGAAGTCATCAACTGTAAAGGCGCTTGGCAATGAATATGCGGACAAGGGTTTGCGGATTGTCGGTATAGCTAAGGAGAATCTATCATATCTCGGTGATCTAATAGAACTCCTAGAAAATACGGGGCTTAAATTTATCATTTTCATTGACGACTTAACATTTAATGAAGATGACGATAGCTTCGGCGCATTGAAGGCGGTGTTAGAGGGTTCACTTGTGCCACTTCCACCCAATATGGCAATTTACGCAACGACGAATCGCCGCCATCTTATCAAAGAAACATTCACAGCACGTGAGGGTGATGAGGTGCATCGTGCCGATACTATTGATGAAAGTCTATCCCTTTCGGACAGATTCGGTCTTTTAGTCACATTCCTACTGCCGGCGAAAGATGAATTCCTGCAAATAGTTTCTGCAATTGCGCACGATAGGGGAATCGATCTCGACGAAGAAAAATTATGGCACGGTGCGGAGCGCTTTGCACTTATGAAATCGGGCAGAACACCACGACTAGCAAAACAATATATTGACTATGTCCAGTCACGAATTGCACTCGGACTTGATATATAGTAACAAGGAGAATTTTATGAAAAGAATTGCATATATACTGCTAATGCTAGCAATTTCACTACCTTTAATCTCATGTCAGGTGCCCGCAGATATTGAAGATGACATGATTGAGAATGCGGCATTCCCAATTACAATTGACGGTGTAATTATCGAAAATTCACCTAAGAGTGTGATCTCACTATCACCAGCAATAACTGAGATAATTTTTGAAATGGGCTATGAGGATACTTTAATCGGTAGGAGCAGATATTGCGACTTCCCGCCCGAGGTAGAGGAGATTCAATCAGTGGGGAGCGGCGCCAATCCGGATATTGATTCAATTGTAGATCTTGCGCCCAATGTCGTCATTTGCGGTAGCGCACTTGCCCAAAAAGATACTGCATATCTCAATGATAAAAACATCAATGTTGTTGTAATTCCAATCGCCAAAACGATCAACCAGTTCTATAAAGGGTATGAGATTATCGGCACTCTTTTTGAAGGGGCAATTAAGGGCGTCAATAAGGGGCAGGAAACATACGAGGCACTAAAATCAAGAATCGATGCAGAAATTAATAAGCATAGTAGCGATAGAAAAACATTTGCTTATATAACGACATCAAGCAATACCATTGCAACGGGCGACACTTTTGAAGATGCAATTCTAACAATTTTCGGTGACAATATCGCAGCTGATGCTAGTAACTATCAATATAGCCTTAAAGATGTTGATAAAGCAAACCCCGATGTCATTTACATTCATAAGAGCATAGATGAAGATAAGATTTCAAAGAAAAAGGAACTTGCGAATACGACCGCTGTCAAGAATGGCAATATCATAAAAATAGATAATATCTATTTCGAACGGCCGAGCCTTAGAATTCTAGAATTGATTGAACAATTATCACCGTCGGAGCAGGAAGATGCGCAATCAAAAGAAGAGGAATCTACCGATACAGGGGATGAAAACACCCCGCCTGCAAATGGCGATTAACTAAATGGGGAGTTGTGTAATCGTTTTTATTTTACTATGCTTTCATAGTGAATTAACACACTTTAATCATTGTATAGTATAATTAGATTGTGTTTAAATCTATATAGTATTAAACATTATTTTCCGTTTGATACCCTTATATTTGGATAATGGAGTCCCCCCTCTATTATCCGTCAATGCTCCGATTACTTCATCGGGGCATCTTTCTTTTATTATACTTAAAGGTCTATGTGCAATTTTGCACATAGACCTTTTTCTAATCGTCACTTTCCAATTTAAAAGTAATTTCAAGGGTTTCGCCTTCGTCACTATGCTCTCTATATATCGTGGCGGAGATTTTATCGCCGGGGGATTTGTCGTTAATCAAGTCATGCACTTGTTCGAGTGTGGTCACCTTAGTAGAATTAATATGGGTGATAACATCATTAATTCGCAGACCACTTTGAGCGATGTCGCATTCATCATCGATGCTCTGTATATGCAGACCAGCAACTTTACCACTCATTTTAGCAACAGTATCCGAAACAGGAACGAATACAATACCAATTCTAACACGGCCCTTAATTTCGCCATCTTTAATTAGTGTTTCAATAATCGGCCTAGCCTCATTAATAGAAATGGCGAACCCTATTCCCTCAATTTCATGCGATACATATTTTGATGAATTAATGCCAACAACCTGCCCGTACATATTAACGAGAGCGCCGCCCGAATTGCCCGGGCTAATAGCAGCATCAATTTGTATGCAATTCATCTGATACGAATCGTAATCCGATATTATGCGGCGGTTCAATCCCGATACGATCCCCTTTGTAATAGTGCCGCTCAATCCCGATGGGCTGCCAATTGTGATAATATCTTCGCCTAGTTCAAGCTCATCCGAATTGCCGAATATGGCGGCATCAAGTCCATTTGCGTCGACCTTTAAAACGGCTAAATCAGTCTTTAAATCCATTCCAACTAATAATGCCTCATATTCAGTTCCGTCGGAGAACATGACAAGGAATTTCTTAGCCGCCTCAACAACATGGGCATTTGTGATTATATAACCGTCCGTCGTCAATACAATTCCCGATCCTTGCCCATTGGGCTGGAATTGATCGGTATTAGCATATGTCCATATTTCCACAACGGAATTGCTAACAATTTTTGCAACGCCGACTGCATTGAGCACTGCATAATTGGAGTCGTTCGGATTGGGCTTAGATTTCTGATCAATTATAATTACATCACCGGGATTATGCGTTTGGGGGAGGTCGGGGAGTATATTATCATCTTCTATTGGATTGGTGTATATATCGTCTGTATCGCCATAGCTGATATCCGGCGTTTTACCAATATCGTGCTGCACAGGCATTGAATACATCACAACTATTAATATCGCACTACCGAAAAGCAGCACTAATAATGATATTATTGCAACGAATAACACACTAACTTTATTTCTCGGCTTATGTAGAACGGGATTATTTTGCGTATAATTATAATACCCATTACCGATAGGAGGTACTTGGGTATTTCCATGATATTGATTTTGGTGCGGGGCGCTACTATCGACTTCACTACCGAATGAATCGCTCCCTGAATTTGGCTGATGTTCAGCAGGGGAAATTTGTTCTATGCTATCTTCCTTGATTAAATCTTTTCTATTATCGTCGTTGAAATTGTCCATTATATTGCCCCCTAAAATAAACAAAGCCATCATGCCGACCTATTCGCCGGCATGAAAGCTAGCTTTTAATGAATTTGCTACCCGGATTTTTATTAGGTATTGATATAGTAAATTCGCAATACTCACCTACAACACTTTCTACTATTATATCGCCGCCATGCAGTTTTATGATAGAACGCACAAGAAATAATCCTAATCCGACACCGCTCTTATCCTGGCTACGGGATTTATCCGTTTTATAGAAGCGATCAAATATCCTAGGAATATCCTCCTGCTCGATACCCGTACCGCTATTTTTGATACTAATATAGACATTGTCCTCGTCTTCTTTGAACGAAAATTCGATATATCCGCCCTCGTCAACGAATTTTACCGCATTCTCAATGAGGTTATAAATAACTTGATGGACTAAATCACTATCACCGTGGATAGTTACTCTATCGCTATCAAGACCACGAATATCGACACTCTTTTCATTCAATTGCTGCTCAAAAGAGAAAATTGTAGATAGAACAACTTCAACTACATCGAAATTCGATTTACTTAGTTTCATCTCTCCGGCATCTATCCTAGATAGGTTTAGCATTGATCGAACAAGCCGTGACAATCTTTTTACTTCAGAGGATACTATCATTAAGTATTTAGATTGTTCCGATTTCGGTATCGTGCCATCAAGAATACCGTCAATGAATCCAGCAATTGACGTCATCGGTGTGCGTAACTCATGGGACACATTCCCGATAAAGCTCCTGCGCATTTGCTCCGATGATGCTAGATTCGCCGCCATCTCGTTCAATGCGGTTGACAATTCGCTGAATTCGAATTCATTATACGGCGGTATTCTTCTTGAAAAGTCCTCTTTTGCATATTGCTTTGCAGCGAGCGACATCTCACGAAGTGGGCGCACAAGCCCAAGCATTGCAAAATAAACCATAACGAACACGCCGATTATCGCTATTAAACATGCGAATATGAACATCCTAAATATCTCTTTAAGGAATGTTACTAGCTCCGTTGCGGGCATCGACACAAGAACATAGTATTCCGGCTGCCCCTTTATCAATACGGGGACAATTGCGGTATAATGAGTTTCTGAATGGAGTCCGTCGAGCTTACCCATCTCATAGAAATCTTCATCATCAAGTTTATCCATGATTGAGCCGGGCACAGTGAATCCGCCGTTATGCGAATTGAATGTCTTTGTGCAAGTGACACCCCTGCCATTACTGTCAACAAGCAGGATTTGCGCATTCATCACTCGGTCATATACGGCGTAAATATGGAGTAATTCCTCAACATCAATTTCACCTTTTTTATTGTATATTGATAATGTCTGTTGTGCAATTTCATTTGCGCTATATAGCAAAAGCTCCTTTTTCTCCTGCTTAAAATAAGATGATGCGAAAAAAAGAAGTACCGCACCTAAAAAAGTGAAGCTGATAATTATAATCGATGCGCATATATAAAAGTATTTTTTAAATACGCTTTTCTTTTTATTTCTCATTCGACATGCCTTTCAAAACCGACTTACCCCCCCGATATCGGGAGGAAAGTCATATCGATAGCGGTTCATCCAGTATTATTCTTCTACTTCAGTTGCCTCAAACTTATATCCGACACCCCATACTGTCTTGAGTGCCCATTTGTCCGATGCACCCTCTAGTTTTTCTCTTAGGCGCTTTACGTGAACGTCGATCGTTCTAGAATCGCCATAGTATTCAAATCCCCAAACCTCATCAAGTAACTGATCACGTGTGTAGACCCTGTTAGGATTGGATGCTAGATGGAATAGAAGTTCAAGTTCTTTGGGCGGTGCGTCGACAACTTTTCCGCCAACTTTCATTTCATACCTAGTCATATTGATAACTAAATTTTCATAGTGAACTTCTTTAACTTCATTCTCATTTGCCGCTTGTCCCATTCTGCGAAGAACAGCCTTAATCCTAGCGACAATCTCCTTAGTGTCGAATGGCTTTACTACATAGTCGTCAGCGCCAAGCTCAAGTCCTAATACCTTATCGAATGTTTCTCCCTTAGCGGTTAGCATTATGATCGGTGTATTTGACTTCTTGCGGATCTCACGGCATACCTGCCATCCGTCAAGCCCCGGCAACATGATATCTAGTAGAACAAGATCGGGCTTAAGAGCATTGAATTTAACAATTGCCTCTTCACCGTCATTCGAGAGGATAACGCTATATCCCTCTTTCTCTAAATATAACCTCAATAATTCACAAATGTTCTTATCGTCATCAACAACTAAAATTTTACCTAATGACATTTTATTCACCCTTTCATAAATTAGACTCAAAGACGAGTCGCATAACTCTACTTTTGTATTGATACATTAATTATAACTTATTCACAATTAGACAAATGGAGAATATGTAAACTAACATAACTTTATTTATTAATGATAAGTTTCGTTTAAGACTTGTTTAAACTAAACATGAAAACCAGTTGCATTTTTATAACAGAACATATATTCAATTAATGTCTTTCCCATTTAAATGTTGCATTAGCATTATTATACCATTTTTTATTTATTAATTCAAGATGTAAAAGTATATAGTTGCACAATTAACTATAAATATTTTCAATAATATAGACTGAATTATGTGGTTCTAGATGCTTTCTTTTTGTTCGTTTCATACAAATTTTGTTTTTTTACATATCGAGCACTTGATTTTTTTTGTATTGTTGATAGAATAGATATTAGCACTCATATATATAGAGTGCTAACGAACAAAAAATATAATAGGAGGAATTAATATGACTATCAAACCGCTTGCAGACAGAGTTGTAATTAAAATGGTTGAGGCGGAGGAAACAACGAAGAGTGGTATCATCCTAGCAGGAAGTGCTAAGGAGAAGCCGCAAATTGCTGAAATTGTCGCTGTTGGGCCGGGTGGAAATGTTGAAGGTAAAGAGATCACCATGTCGGTTAAAGTTGGCGACAAGGTTCTTATTAGCAAATATGCAGGTACTGAAGTTAAAATTGATTCAGTAGAATATACAATTTTACGCCAATCGGAGATACTTGCAATAGTTGAATAAAATAAATTTATAGGAGGAATTGTTTATGGCTAAAGATATTATTTTTGGTGAAGAAGCAAGGAAGTCCCTTCAAAATGGTATTGATAAATTAGCGGACACAGTTAAAATTACTTTAGGGCCTAAGGGGCGCAATGTCGTCCTTGATAAAAGCTTCGGCTCGCCGCTCATTACAAATGATGGTGTGACGATTGCTAAAGAAATTGATCTAGAAGATGCATTTGAAAATATGGGTGCGCAACTTGTTAAAGAGGTTGCAACTAAAACTAACGATGCTGCCGGTGATGGCACTACAACGGCAACACTTCTTGCTCAAGCGCTCGTGCGTGAGGGTATGAAGAATATTGCAGCTGGTGCAAATCCGATGGTGGTTAAAAAGGGAATTGCTAAGGCTGTCGACGTTGCGGTAGGACAAATTCTAGCAAATTCTAAAAAGGTAGATGGTACTGAAGATATTCAAAGAGTTGCTACTGTATCGTCGGGCGATGACGAAATTGGCAAGCTAATTGCTGAGGCAATGGATAAGGTTACTGCCGATGGTGTAATCACCATTGAGGAGAGTAAGACGGCAGAAACATATAGTGAAGTTGTTGAGGGAATGCAATTCGATAGAGGATATATTTCACCTTATATGGTAACGGACACCGATAAAATGGAGTCTATTATCGACGATGCATATATCCTAATTACCGATAAGAAGATCGCTTCTATTCAGGAGATTTTGCCCCTATTAGAGCAAATTGTTCAAGCGGGTAAAAAGCTTGTTATCATCGCTGAAGATGTTGAGGGCGATGCACTTGCAAACCTTGTACTAAATAAGTTGCGCGGCGTATTCGTATGTGTAGCGGTTAAAGCACCGGGATTCGGCGATAGACGCAAAGAAATGCTAAAAGACATTGCAATACTAACGGGTGGTGAAGTAATCACCGATGAATTAGGACTTGATCTTAAGGATACAACACTTGAGCAATTAGGTCGTGCTGCACAGGTCAAAATCCAGAAGGAAAATACCATCATCGTTGATGGAGCTGGTCAGAAGAGTGAGATCGATGCTAGAATTGGTCAAATCAGATCACAGATTGACGCATCGACATCGGATTTTGATACCGAAAAATTGCAAGAGCGCCTAGCAAAGCTATCCGGCGGTGTAGCAGTCATAAAGGTAGGAGCTGCGACCGAGGTAGAAATGAAGGAGAAGAAACTCCGCATTGAAGACGCATTAGCAGCGACAAAAGCAGCAGTTGAAGAGGGCATCGTTGCAGGTGGTGGAGTATCACTAATCAATGCTATGCCAGCAGTTGAGAAGCTTATTAATGAGCTTGACGGTGACGAGAAAACAGGTGCTGCAATCGTGCTAAAAGCACTAGAAGAGCCAGTTCGCCAAATTGCACTCAATGCAGGGCTTGAAGGATCGGTAATTATTCAAATGATCCATAATGAAGATAAGGTTGGATACGGATTCGATGTATATAACGAGAAATATGTTGATATGATCGAGGCGGGAATTGTCGATCCAACAAAGGTAACACGCAGTGCGCTCCAGAATTCGGCATCGGTTGCCGCAATGGTTCTCACAACAGAATCACTTGTTGCTGACTTACCAGAGCAAGAAGGAGCAGTGCCAGCAATGCCGGCCGGCGGCATGGGTGGCATGGGCGGAATGTACTAATATAGATACTATCCTAAATAGAAAAACTCACAGTATAAATACTGTGAGTTTTCTTTTTTTAACTTATAAGATATTCGATAGAATTTGTCGTACCTGTTCTTTCGATATATCGACGGGGTTATTATTCATTCTGCCAGCAGTGAATGATGCTTCAACAAGCTTATCAATATCATCATCTTCAATGCCGAATGCACTCAGACGCAGAGTCTGAATATCGTCGGTAACTTTATCGAGCCATTCCTGCAAACCTCCGTCACTCTCAAATATCGCTAGGAGTTCGGCAATTTCGGGCAGGGCGGACATATTAATTTTAGCAATTTGTGCAATTGTCAATATTACCGCAAATCCATGATCAACACCGAACATCATAGTCATTGGATATGAAATAGAGTGACTTGCCGTTGTGCGGGTATTTGAGAATGCAACACCTGCAAGGATTGATGCACGGCATAGCTGGGAGCGAATGTAGTAATCGTCCGGCTTTTGAACTGCTAGTGGTAGATACTTATGAATCTTCGACACTGCCATCATAGCAATATCTTGAATGAGCGGATTAGTCTGCTTAGCCCAGAATGATTCCATCGCATGACTCATCGCATCAAGTGCCGTTGACACCATTAATTTCTTTGGCGCCGTCATAGTCAATTCCGTGCAAACGAGTGATTGAGCAGGGTATAATGCGTTCATATCAACGGATAGCTTTTTACCGCTAACCGTATCCCAAATTGTTGCCCATTTAGTAACTTCCGATCCTGTTCCGGCAGTTGTAGGAATAGCTATGATCGGGATAGTATTCGCATTATCAGCATATCCTCTTGCTTGTATATACTCAGAAACATCGTCAGGAACATCATTGCCACTGCTAATATAATCAAACAATGCACTAATGCCCTTACCTAAGTCGATAGCACTGCCGCCGCCGATACAAATCAGCTTTTCGGGCTTGGTGCCGATTTTCTTAACACCGTTGATGACATCAATATGTGTCGGATTCGCATAGTTTTCATCGAGCCATGTGAAGTCATATCGGCTAGCCATTCCATCAATGACGTTAGTTAGCTTTAGCCACTTAGACATATCTTTTGATACAATTAGTGAGATGCTGCTCCCCTCATTGTAGGAAAGCAAAACCTCCTCTAATTCGTTTTTTGTAACGAATTCAATGTTGATAGGACAGAATAAATCGTCCTTCATATTAACACCCTCCTTTTAGTCAGCATCGGGAATTAGAGTCAAGATTTCTGAAATTGGCATGCAACATTCAGAATCCGCCTCCATGCAACGTGAATTTGCTAGTATGGTTTCTGCTGTCTTTTGCATTGCGGGGAATGCGCTGCGTATTAGCTGATTAGCATAAATAACGATATTAACACCGTGTTCAGCGAATTCTTCCTCAGTTACCATATTGAATGTAGTTGGAACAACAACAAGAGGAGTATCCTTATTTTCGGAGCGGAAAATCCGGCAGAATTCAAAAATTTCATCAGGTGATTTCTTGCGTGAGTGAATCATTATTCCATCTGCGCCAGCATCGACATATGCCCTTGCCCTTTCAATAGCATCGTCCATGCCTTGCTCAAGTATTAGACTTTCGATACGGGCAATTATCATGAAGTCTTTAGTCATAAGGCCGGCCTTACCAGCTTTAATTTTATCGCAGAAATTCTCAATACTATCTTGAGTTTGTGCAACTTCATTACCAAATAGGGAATTCTTTTTCAGCCCCGTCTTATCTTCTATAATAATAGCGGATACACCAATTCTCTCGAGTGTCTTAACAAAGAATTGGAAATGCTCAGTTAGTCCACCCGTATCACCATCAATGATGATTGGCTTAGTTGTAACCTCCATAATATCGTCGATTGTACGCAGTCTTGAAGTTGAGTCGACAAGCTCAATATCGGGCTTACCTTTAGCGGTTGAATCGCACAGGCTAGAGATCCACATTGCATCGAATTGGCGGATAGCGCCATCTCTTTCGACCTTAGTATTTTCAGCGATTAATCCAGTTAAACCATTGTGCGCCTCTAAAACTGAAATAGGCTTCTTAAGTTCTAGGAGTTTTTTCAGTCTTGCACGACGGCGCTCAGGCATTGCCAGCACTTTTCTTGAATTCTGCTCAAGTGCCTCAGTTGTTGCATCATTAGTATATGGGAATTCCACCAATTTGCCACCGTATGAAACGAGTGTATCAATTACTTTTTGGCGGATATTCTGTTGCGGGCCAGTCTTCCAATCATCGCCATGGACAACAATATCGGGCTTATATTTTAGTAGATTTTCAGTATAGTCAATTGAATCCTGCTTAACTACTTTTGATACACCTTTGATATTGTTTATTATCTTCATTCTTTCTTCAAACGGTACTAGCGGGAATCTTTTATATTGGGATACTGCCTCATCAGTCATAACGCCGACAGTCAATTCGCCAAGCTCCGCAGCATTTGAAATAATTTTGATATGCCCGTTATGAATAATATCCGTACTCATAACAATATAAACTGATTTCTTATCTTTATCGCCCAACAATTTACCACTTACTTTCCTACAATTTTCTAAATCTTCGGGGTTGTCAATTTCAGCACAAACACGGCCTTTTACATCTAGAGGATATATGTTAGTCTTATCAGTAACCGTATTTAGAGCATTTTCCGCATAAACGGAGCGGTCGCCCCTATTGCAGAAATCTACAATTGCATCAAGCCATACCGCCCAATCCTCTTTTTTGAGCTTATATAAAGGCTGCGCCGCAACCGCATCGTCAAAGAATTCAATGCCAACAGCGGCAACCTTACCATCTTTAATTACAGCTTTGAAGTCCTTTTGCGGTAGGGGGAGGGTGGTATCAACAACAATTGATGAATCCTCCGCCTTGATAATATCACGCAGAACGGTCGGCTCAAAGACTAAATCGCCGTGTATTAGCAAGATGTCATCATCACGGAGCACATCTTCAGCCAGTGCTATTGAATAAATATAGTTAGTATCCTTATACACATCGTTCTTTACAAAAGTGAAGTTAAGGTCGGGGAAATTCTCTCTAGCATATGATTCTAGCAATTTGCTATAAGGGCCAGTTGTGATTACAACATCTTTGATGCCCTCATTCTCAAGATGCGTCAGCTGCAAATAAAGAACTGTTATACTTGGCTGAACTTCCACCATGCATTTCGGTTTGTCCTGTGTTAAAGCGCCCATGCGCTTTCCAATGCCTGAATTCAAGATTAGTGCTTTCATTAGAAAATCTCCTTTATAAACGACATGAAATCGTCTTTATTTTGTGCCGGTGTAGTAGTTGGCCTACCTAAATCCGCCCGTGACTTAAGATTTGCCTTTACTTCTACAAAAATCGGGCCGCTCATACCATCGAGCTTTGAAATAACCGCCTTTAGCTCAACTGCATTAGTTGCAGTGAAAACATGAGCATAGCCGACGGACTTTGCCAGTGCGGGGAAGTCGATATTCCCAGACACCGTTGGCATTCCTCCGACTGTTTCGTGAGCGGAATTATTAATAACGAAGTGAATGAGGTTCTTTGATTGTTGCGAAGTTAGCACTGCCATACTTCCCATATGCATGAGGGATGCACCATCACCATCAAGGCAGTAAACACGTCTATCGGGCTTCTCCATTGCAATGCCCATTGCAATCATTGACGAATGACCCATTGAGCCAACAGTGAGGAAGTCCCTCTTATGGCATTCGCCACGTTCCTCCCTAGCTTCAAATAATTCTCTTGATAATTTTCCAGTAGTCGATACTACAATATCGGATTCGCCCATACCGTCGATTATTGTTTTAACAATTTCCTCACGTGATAGCGGATAGTCATTACCGTAATCGACTTTATCGCACATTTCAAGTGCGCCTTTTTGCACCACTAGTGCAAATGGTTTCTTTTGTGATAATGCGGTATTTGCCTCTTTTAATGCGGAGTCCATCTCATCTTCCGTTGTATCTTTCTTTAAGATGAAGTAGGGGATGTTCAAACAGTCAAGTAATTTTAGTGTGATTTCTCCTTGGAAGATGTGTTGGGGCTCATCTTTTACACCGGGTTGCCCCCTCCATCCTATTACAAAAAGCATCGGAATTTGATATACTTTTTCGTTAATTAGCGAGCAGATCGGATTGATCGCATTGCCAATTCCACTATTTTGCATATATACAACAGCGGGGGATCCCGTTGCAAGATAATGCCCTGCGGCGAGTCCGACTCCTGCCCCTTCATTAGCGGCGATAATATGATTATTGCCAATACCATATTCCTTTGTAACATAGTCGCATAGTGCTTTTAGCTGCGAATCGGGTACGCCGGTATAGAAATTGATTCCAATATCGCTGAATTTTTCGAATAATAATTTTATATCCAATATGATTCTATCCTTCCATTCTAGTATTAATAAATAGCTTAAGCTATAAATTTCTTTAACCGTGCCTTTAGTCTTGCTTTAAAGGTATTGTTCTGACTTGTCCTTTTCTGCTGGCGCCGCTCCTTTAGCATTTCAGATGCTAAAATAGCTTCATGCTGCATTTCTTCTATTGTCGGTGGTGTGAATTCATCATCGGCAGGCTCGCCCCCAATTCCATCTAGCTCAAGAATATTCATTATAGCATCATTGAACTGGAATGCATCATCGGGATTAACATAAATATCGCAGTTTAAATTAATGATCTTCTCTTTGCCGACTTTCCTAGTTATCCTTTCGCCAAAGTTGATTGGTGAAATAATGATTTTATCATATCTTTCAAGCATTTTTTGATCAACATAGCGCTTTAAACTTAGATCCTTGCTAATATATACAATTGATTTGTCAGCGATTGTTGGCAATGCCCATCTCCAAATATCTTGACTTTGCGCAGTGTCGATCGTAAGGTCGAATCGAATATCATCGAAGACGAAACGAGTGAAAATCTGAGTCCCCTCATCCGATAGATAACCGTCGCCAAATGCGGATTCTGTCCTTGCACCCGATATTGCCTCTTGATAATATCGATATAACTGCCATGGACAACGATAGATGATGTGGATATTCGGATTAAGCCGCTTTAAGTAAACCTCATCAACGATATTGGGCCTTGCATTGAAATAGAGTGTAATATCTAACTGGGTAAAGTCAATTTTATTAAGCGAATTTACAAGATCGGCACTATCCGCCCTTGAACGGAAGTTACCAACATTGATTAAAATTCGTGGTTTTTCCGGTCTTTCGATACTATAAACATTCGGCGAATGTGCACCCTTGAATATAATATCGACAACACGTTGAGTGCAATTCCCATCTTCACGGTAGCAATATTCTTCTAGCATATATGTATGCTTATCTTCATAGTTAGGATAGATTTCATCAATATTAGCAAGTGTATCGGTAACTTCTTTTGCGGTGTAACAAATTGGCCCCGGCATAGTGTCGAAATCCATATACATTCCACGCTCTTTTTCGTATAACTCCCTATCGTAAGCAAAGAAAATAATTGGTCGCTTTAATTTTAGGAAGTCGAAGAATATTCCCGAATAATCGGTAATTAGAATAT
>JAAZLM010000072.1 GCA_012799315.1 Clostridiales bacterium
CGTAAGAAATCGTCATAGGCACGTTCTAGCCCCGATACGCCGATATTGTCCCTTGTATATCCGATGATGTGCGGTGCGATCTGCTCATCCGAATATCTAATTGGGATGTTGAAGATATCTACATCTTCATTGTTTACTTCGGTATCTAATTCGCACAAAAAGGGGATTGTTGCCCCTCCCCTGCCCTGTAATATCCTCCGGTCTTTAACATGAGGTGCAATGGCATTAAGCGCCGATTCTGACGGATAGACACTTGCGATTGTCTTGCCTTTTTCATTTATGAGCAGTCTGAAGTTCGCATCATATATATTCGCATATGTCCTGCCAACGTTTACGGTATATGTTGTTTGCCTCACTGCAATTTCGGCATATTCCTCATCAGTGCTAATAAAAAATAGCCTTAGATATAGTAAAGTAAAGCAAAAGCAAAAGCATGAAAATACTAGAACTAATCTTTTCCACATAAAAAACACCACCTATCAATAGTTATCTATTGATAGTATGGTGTTAAAAGTCGCCGATCATTCACCTTGATATGTAACAAATTCCTGTCTATTGTTGGCAACTATGCTTATCCAGCTTTTGCCCGTATTTACTTTTAGCGGAGAACCACTAGCATCGCTATATATTATAGGATCACCGTAATTGCCCTTTTCCCATGTGATTTCTTGTATTTTACCTTGCGATGCATAATATCCCTTGCCCGATTCTAGTCCTACTTCGACAAGTCCGTTCTTGTATTTCTTAATAATTTCAATTGGCGTGAACAGAACAAAGACATTATCCACTGCCACTTGATCGCCCGTATTCGCATCAATATGCGGTGCGTCATACTGCGATTTTTTATATTTCTTTAACTCACTATCATAAATAAAATAGCTTTGCGTATATTTTGAGAATCCGACATCAATTCGCACCGCATCTTCGCCCGTTGCGGTGTTCTCATCTGCAAAATTAAATGCGGGGGTAATTTCGCTCTGCATTTTTGTCGATTTAGCATCCAGCGCCGCTTGAAGAGAATCCTGCGTCACAAAGAAGCTATGTTCACGGCCCTTTTCCCTTGCAAGTGCCTCATCCTGCACAAACCCATCCGGCACAGATCCGCCGTCAATTGTATCAAGACTGCGATCATTGATAACCTTCTTAGCTATTACGCTCTTACCATAATGGACAAAAACCGTATTATGTGCGGCGGCAAGATCTAAATAATAGTGACGTGCCGATCTAATTGAACCGATTTTCACAACGTCCTTTGCATTGGCATAGATCGCCATTATGCGTGTAATTCCGCCTTCGACCGGAACTTCATAGCAAATGTCCGCATCGGCTATTCCGCTCTGCGGAGTGGCTATTTTAATGTTATTCACCATGAAAGAAATTGGCCTTTTATTAACCGCATCAGCTGGGAAGTCCTTTTCTCCCGTCAGTGGATTTATATGAACTACTATTTTCTCCCCTTCATCATCCGATGAGGACGATGGGACGTCTATATCATTATCTTTATCCTTAGAAGATCCGATTATCACTGCTATTACGACTGCGATTACTAAAATTACTGCTACAATTACTGCTCTTGCCCTTTTTTGTTTATTTGATAGCTTCCTTTTTCTTTTCATAATAATCCCCTTCAATGCTCAAAACACCTTTATCATTATACTAGAAAATTATC
>JAAZLM010000073.1 GCA_012799315.1 Clostridiales bacterium
AATATCAAATTCTAGTAAAACCTCATCAAGCCGTATATAAACATATTGCCAAAGATGGCGATAGAGGTAATTTAATACCCTCAAGTATAGATACTAATGAACTTCTATCAATAGTCGATATCTTAATTTCCGATTATTCTAGCATATACTTTGATTTCATGGTGACGGATAACCCCGTTCTATTCTATATCCCCGACCTTAAAGAATATGAAGGTTATAGAGGGATTTATTTTAGACCGGAAGAACTCCCCGGCCCAGCGACGGAAAACATTGATGATATAGCGGACTGGATAAATAAAATTGATGAAGTCAAAAGCGAATATAATGATATATATCAAAAGACAAAATCATGGGCATGTGAATATGATGATGGGAATGTATCAAAGAAGATAATCGATATAGTTTTTAAAGGGAATGAAAAAGACTATAATATTCTATCAAATTTCGCTGATGGCCGCAAGAAGATTCTAATTCATAGAGGAAGCTCTAAGACGAATGGCGTTACAATATCGATGATGAACCTATTAAATAATATTGACTATGACAAATATGATGTCACTGTGTATTTAGCCACCCCGACAACAATTGACGGGATGGAGAATATTGACAAGATGAGCGACAATGCAAGAGCAATGTGTAGGGTGTCAACATTTAATTCCACTTTATTTGAGGACTTTTGTAATGGGATTTATCGAAAAGTAGGTTTGAGGAATTTCATAACAAAACTCATATTTCCTAAAAAGCTTTATGAGAGGGAATATCGACGTTGTTTTGGACAAGTTGATTTTGATTATGTTATCGACTTTTCGGGGTATAGCTCATTCTTTTCAGCGTTATTACTACAAGCCGAGAATGCGAAAAAGATCATCTGGCAACATAGTGATATGGGATCCGAGCTAATAACTAGAGCAGCAGTTCACGGTAGCAATATTAATGCAAGCATAACACTATTCCCTCATTATGATAAGATTGTTTCAGCGACAGAAGAAGTGATGAAAGCGAATATTAAGAACTTCGCCACCAAGGGAACAAAAGATAAGTTCACATATAGCACGAATTTAATTGACTTAACAAGGATACAGCGGTGCTTAAAAGGTTCAGAAAAGAGCATTGTCCATATAGATGGAAGAAGATATATATCGAATCGCATTAAAAAGGTCGGCGATGCAATTTCAATTGAAATGCCTGTGCCCATTGACAGTAGCAAGATAAATTTTGTCACTATGGGAAGAATGTCGCCCGAGAAAAACCATATGAACTTAATCGATGGGTTTGCTAAAATTCGTGAAGATAATCCTGATTGCAGGCTATATATAATTGGAGATGGACCACTTAGAAGAAAGATTGAAGATAATATTGCGTCTATGGGTCTATCAGATGTTGTACATCTAACCGGTAACTTATCCAACCCTTTTCCGCTACTTAGTCAATGCGATTGCTTTGTATTCCCATCGTTATATGAGGCTCAAGGATTAGTAGTGTTAGAGGCTAGAATGCTTAATTTGCCAATAATATTATCTGATTTTGATGCGGCTCCATCAGTCATGATGGAAAATGGACAATTGCTAATTGGCAAAGAATCTAATGACATATACGAAGGCATGAAAGCATTCTTAAATGGAGAAGTACCAACAGATTACAAATTTGATCCACAAGAATATAACAAAAAAGCCTAT
>JAAZLM010000074.1 GCA_012799315.1 Clostridiales bacterium
GTGCATTTCGGTTTGAAAATTAATGGTTCCAACATACTCTAATTTGAATTATAGAAAGGTGATAAATAGTGGACGAAAAAAGACTCAAACAACAGATGAGGTTCCTAGTAGAAGCGGATAAGATGAAGACTATCATGCGTCAAACATTACTCATTGATAAGTCAAGGCAGGAGAACGATGCAGAACATTCGTGGCATTTTGCTTTAATGGCAATGGTGTTGTTTGAATATGCATATTCGCCGAAGGTAGATATGTTAAGGGTACTTAAAATGGCATTGATACACGATTTAGTTGAAATCTATGCCGGTGATACCTTTGCTTATGACGATGTTGGATACGAAGATAAGCTAAAACGTGAGGGAGAGGCGGCAAATAAGCTCTTTGGCTTATTGCCGACCGATCAAGGTGATGAATACCGTGATCTGTGGGAGGAATTTGATGAAATGAAAACTCCCGATGCTATTTATGCATCGGCGATCGATAGATTGCAGCCACTTGTCAACAACTATCTGACCGATGGGCACACGTGGAGCTTCCCCGGTGTTGATAGTACCAAAGTCTATAAGAGGGCATCGAAGATAAAAGAGGCGTTGCCCGAATTATGGGGATTTGTCGATCATATGTTGCAGGATTCTATTAAAAGAGGGCTTCTTAAAGAATAGCACAATAACAAAAGTGATACGCTATAAATGCGTATCACTTTTTTATTTTCTATAATATTGATAATATGCCGTTACCGTCTTTCGCTCGCCCGTATATACATCCTCCCCCGTTATAACTACACCGGCTAGGCTGATTAGTTCAGCGATAACTGCCCCCGCCTTTTTACAACGAAAAACCTCCCGCCCTTCGCACACGATGACGATGTCTTTATCAACGATGTTCAAGGCGCCATTCTTCCCTAGAATGCGTTCACCGTAATTATCCGGGTCACGTTCACTAACATATTTTATTGATCGCTTATCGATTTTAGCAAAATCGGATGCTCTAGCTTTTTCGGATTTTTTACGTCTAAAGAACATTGATCCACCACCATTCACTACTATTATGCCATAGAAAGCAGTTTTTTTCAATATTCACATTTCGTCCGCATTAAAATGTATATATTTGCTAATACTAAACAACAATAAATGTGAGGTGGTGCGACAATCATGTCACAATTATATGATATAAGCGATATGCATACAGATATAGACGGAATCCTGTCCGCAGGGATCAACGAACTCGAGGTATCGACATTGTTCCGTCAGCTAAAACGCAACTTAAAGAAATTAAAAAGCTTTTATAAAAGGGCCGTGTTTTCTCCAGAACAAGATGATGTAGAGAGAATTATTCACGATAACTACTATATGTTAGAGCGTGAGGGGAAAACACTGCTAAAAGCGAATCGACACATTTTAATAAATTGCATGGAATCGGACGGCGCTCTCCTCCCCTTCCTTGGGGAGATTATGCTTTTGCTAGCTTGCGAATTCCCTAAGATGAAAACGGGAATTGTCATTGAGGGTATTAAATACATTCAGCGCACAGAATACGTAACAAGTATGGATATTGACAATCTAATATGGTCATACCGATATTCACTCATTAATAGCATTTGCAATAGCATTGGTAGTGGTGCGTCGGGCGGTAGAGTTCTTTCTCTAATTTCCCTGCTTAGCTTGTCCGATACACTTGATTTGAATGAAATAAATAGCGCCGTCAATCCGCTCGAACGTGCCTATGCTGATGATCCCGCAGGAATATATCAGCAGATGAACGAATCGACACGATGGCTATATCGGCACAAAACATCGAAAATTGCTCGGTTCACTTCACAAGGAGAGATGGATGTAGCTAGCGAAATGCTAGCACAGTCGGAGCAAGGAGATGATTCTAGGCAGCGACATGTTGGCACTCATATTTATAAGAAATATGACGCAATCTTCCCGCAAGGGAATGTTGGGTCATATATATTCTCATTGCTATTTTTCCCTTTTGCCATTAGCATTATCTTAGCCATAACATTAAAAACATGGTGGCTATTCCCGCTCTTATTCATACCGTCATATGCCCTTGCTAAGCCAATTTCAGACTATTTTTGTATGAGAAGGAGCAAGAATGAGCCATTGCCACGATTAGAGCTAGATGGCAAAATCCCCGATAACGCAAAAACCCTCGTCGTTATATCGACGCTCCTTTATTCGTCTAAGGAATTGCTATCTCTAAAAGAAAAACTGCAAAAGCTCTATTATGCTAATCCATCGCCGAATCTTGCATTCTGTATACTCTGCGATTTACGTGAGGCGAATTCACCAATTCTACCCGATGATAAGCCCTTAATTAAGAGAACGACGAAGTTAATTCGTCATCTAAATAGCGAATTGGGGAATCGTTATATGGCAGTGGTTAGACAGCGCAGTTATGCAAAATCCAGCGGTAAATATGAGGGCTATGAGCGAAAGCGTGGTGCTATTGAGCAGCTAATTAGCTTTATTAAAGGTGGGAATGTTCATCTTGCCGCTTTTGAGGGAGATATGAACTTCCTAGCTAATGTAAAATATATTTGTGCTCTCGACAACGACACAAAAGCATTGATGGATACAGTGCCTGAGCTTGTTTCGATAGCTATGCATCCTTTGAATGTGCCAGTTGTTCAAGATGGTGTTGTGAAGTCCGGATATGGTATTTTTGCACCACGAATGATTACGGATCTTAGTTCATCACTCAAGTCGCCCTTTTCTAGAGTAGTTGGTGGGATTGGTGGCAGCGCTGCATATGATAGCTTTGGCATTGATATATATCAAGATGCATTCGGTGAGGGAATTTTCGCTGGGAAAGGCCTCATTGATGTTGACCTATTCCACTCAATGCTCGGCGGATTCTTCCCCGATAATCGTGTGCTGAGCCATGATATTCTTGAGGGGAATATCATGCGATGCGCCTATGTGGGTGATGTGCAGTTCTCTGACGGATTCCCCAAAAATGCCGCATCGTACTTTAAGCGGGGGCATCGGTGGGTGCGTGGTGATGTGCAGAATATCCCCTATATCTGCTCGCAAATTGAAACTGCTAACGGTAGAATAGATAATCCCATGAATAGCCTTGATCGATTTAAGTTGCTTGATAATTTTCGGCGTAGCATTACCCCTGTCATTATCTTCCTTAGCTTTTTCATCGCTGCATTTTCTTCCCCCGTTATAGCAGCTGCAATTACTATTACTTGCATTCTTTCGGTAATTATGCCGTATTTATTCGGGCTAGTGCCGACAATTATCCGTGGCGGGCTATTCAGCCTATCGCAAAAGCTCTATTCCGGTACATTGACGCAAGGGGCGCAGCTACTCTATCAAGGGTTCTACGCACTTGTACTTTTACCGCAGAATGCCATCATCAATGCAGATGCGACTATCCGAGGGTTGTTTCGCCGCTTTATCTCGCATAGGAAAATCCTTGAATGGACAACTGCGTCACAATCGGAACAAAGTGACAATGCCGTCATTGCCAGGATTCGCTACTTTGGCATTGCCGGATTACTCGGCATTTCGCTCCTATTCCTACCTGCGACGGCGACAAAAATTGCAGGCTTAATATTTGCACTCATGATACCGGTTGTGATATATTCTGATAATGAGTATA
>JAAZLM010000075.1 GCA_012799315.1 Clostridiales bacterium
GCGATCGTGCAATCGGCATTTTTCTCTTTATGGAATGTGAGCATCTTTGAATAATCCATCTTATATATATGGTCGCCCGATAAAATTATTACATACTCAGGGCTATATCTTTCAATAAAGCTCATATTCTGATAAATCGCATTCGCCGTACCCTTATACCACGATGCACCCAGCGCCGTTTGATACGGCGGTAAAATATGTACTCCACCGTGTATTCTATCTAAATCCCACGGTTGACCGTTGCCGATATAATCATTGAGGGCAAGCGGCTGATATTGTGTTAAGACACCGACAGTATCAATGTCGGAATTAACACAATTCGATAATGGGAAATCTATAATACGATACTTCCCCCCATAGGGGACAGCTGGCTTAGCCATTGCCTGTGTTAGTGCATATAATCTACTCCCCTGCCCCCCAGCTAGCAGCATCGCTACGCATTCCTTTTTTACAAACATATTATCCTCCTTATCATAACTGCATATAAAATTAAGTTTTATTATAGTAATTATTCTTCTGAATCCTCTTGTTCCTTAGTAATTATTTGCGTGATGAATCCATCATTTTCTGCCTTATTAATGCTAAAATAAAGTACCGATAACGGTGGAATCGTCATTGTGATCGACCATTCACTATCGTGCATATGGATCTGCTCCGCTGTGAGAAGTTCGTTCGAAATCCCCTTACCACCATAGTCAATATCATCAGTATTCAATATTTCTACATACTCCCCTTCGTACGGAACACCGATCCTATAATCGTTATACTTATTAGGTGAGAAATTGCAAACTATAACTAATTCATCACCACTATCATCAATTCTGCGAAAGACAATGACATTCTGCTTATAATCATCGTGCGATATCCATTTAAAACCCTCCCACGAATTGTCATTCTCCCATAATGGCGAACGATTAAGATATAGCTTATTGAGCTGCTTTACATATTCATGCAACTCCCTATGTGCGGGATATTGAAGCATATCCCATTCAAGCGCCTCTTTATAATTCCATTCTGAGAACTGGGCGAATTCCTGCCCCATGAAAATTAATTTCTTGCCGGGATGCGCCATCATATATGCTAGAAAAGCACGGAGTGAGGCAAATTTCTGCTCATAATCGCCACTCATTTTACCGATCAAAGATGCCTTACCGTGGACAACTTCATCATGTGATAGTGGCAGAATATAATTCTCGGAAAAGGCATAGTAAAATGAGAAGGTTAGCTTATCATGATGATATTCCCTATATTGCGGTTCAAGCTGCATATAGCCCAACATATCATTCATCCAGCCCATATTCCACTTAAAGTTGAATCCTAGTCCGCCGACATCTGTCGGCTTAGTCACAAGCGGCCATGCCGTCGATTCCTCCGCTATAACCATTATCCCTTTATGTTCGGCGAAAAGTGCTTCATTGAGCTTTTTTAGGAATGTTACGGCCTCAAGATTTTCTCTGCCACCATAAATATTCGGTGTCCATTTACCATCTTCCCTATCATAATCAAGATAGAGCATCGATGCGACGGCATCAACACGAATGCCATCAATATGGTATTTATCGAACCAGAAATTCGCATTGGAGATTAGGAATGACTGCACTTCACTCTTGCCATAATCAAAGACTCTAGTACCCCATGATTCATGCTCACGTTTGTTCTTATCTGCATATTCGTAACAGTAATCACCGTCGAACTCATATAATCCCACCTCATCTTTTGGGAAGTGCGCCGGCACCCAATCGATAATGACACCGATCCCCGCCCGATGACAGCGATCGACAAACTCCATAAAATCATGCGGTGTTCCAAATCTTGATGTTGGTGCATAATAACCTATCACTTGATATCCCCACGAGCCATCATAAGGATATTCGGCTATTGGCATTAATTCTATATGTGTATAGCCCATCTCCTTTACATATGGAATTAATTCATCTGCCAGCTTAGTATAGCAAAAGTAATTATCATCATCGTATTTCCTCCACGATCCGATATCTACTTCATATATATTTACGGGACTTTTATATATATTTTGCTTTTCCCTTTGTTCCATATAATCGCTATCTTGCCATTCGTACCCGTCTAAATCAAAGTATTTTGATGCTGTATCCGGTCTAGTATCCATATGGAAACCATAGGGATCCGCTTTTAATACGATCTTATCACTATATGTTCTAATCGCATATTTATATATGTCGTACTTTTCTATCCCTGCTATGAATACCTCCCAAATTCCTGTGTCGCTAATTTTCTTCATGGGTGACGCCGAATTATCCCATTCATTAAAATCACCAACGAGCGAAACACTGAGTGCTTTCGGCGCCCAAACACGGAAAGTTACACCATTTTCCCCGTTACGCTGCGAACCGTGCGCACCAAAAAAATCGTAAGCACGGCGACTGCTCCCTTCATGGAAAAGATGTAAATCCAGTTCGTACTCTTCCGGAATTAATATTGACATCAAAAAACTGCCCCCTTTACTCAATTTAATCTTATTGTAGCAAAATTTTCTACTTATTGCAACCTTATTTGTATCTTTTGTCTAAAATCACTATTTACATTAGCTAATATTTGCACAATTTGCACAGGGGGGTTAATCCTAATTTGATTTTACGTTACTAATTCTCTAAATAACTTTATTCAACCTTATTGCCATTACTGTAATATCATCATTATTTGTTTTGTTTCTAAGGAGCTTTGCCTCTAGTGAAATGTGCTCAGCTAATTCCTCAGCCGATTCAGGCTTCATATCGGCAAGTTCTTCCTCGATCCATTCACTTCCCCCTTCACAAGCACCGTCGGAAATCATTACAATATAGTCTTTGTCGGATAATCTTATCTGTCTGCTCTCAACCTGTGCGCCTTGCAACATCCCAATCGGCAGCGATGTTGATTCGAATCGGCTTATCTTCTTCCCCTTTTTTACATATGTCGGTGCCGCCCCTGCCTTGAACAATTCCGCCCTGCCAGTATATAAATCTATTCTACATAGGTCGATTGTGGCAAAACTCTCCTCACTTGATTTTACTATCATTGATGAATTTATTATCTTTAAGGTTGCATCAATGCCCATACCCCCACGCAGCAACTTCATCATCAATGCGCATACCATCATGGAATCAATTGCGGCACGCTTCCCACTGCCCATTCCATCGGACAAACATATATAGGCATAGCCTTTTGAATCGGTGAAGTATTCATAATTATCCCCCGACACATCACTCCTTGAACTTGTGAATTGGCATGACTTGAACTCCACTTCATATGATGCCCTTTGATGCATAATTAGGCGCACATTATCATCGAGCTCATATATTTCCGGTATCTCAAATTCCCTCATCAACTCATCTGAAATTAACGAACATATTCGCTCGACACTTAAAGAGGGCTTCCTATCGCCGTATGCTTCGATGCACATTCTCCCGTGCGAATCATTCGATGCGCAAGCTTTCGCACTAGTCATACCCGCCCTTTCCAGAATTTTTTGAACGGATTTACTAGCTTTATCATCAATATATCTTTTCCCAGCAATATCTTCGCCCATCTCGGTCAATATACTTTCCATGCTATCAAGCTGTTCACTCAGTAGCCACCGCATTTGTGCTAGATTGCGGTTCATCCGCTTTTTAAGTAAGTAATCATCATGGTAGTAATTTATCTCTTTAATTAATTTCTCACGCCTGCAACAATAGTATTGTAAATAGTCGGGCAAGTCCTCAAGCTCAAGTCTTGGTTTGCTGCGGAACTGTGATACAAGTCC
>JAAZLM010000076.1 GCA_012799315.1 Clostridiales bacterium
AGCTTGACTCAGGCTGAATCTGTGATGGATATAATTAATGCAAATGAAAGCCAACTTCATAAGGCGGCGCTTGCAACACGTGATGGTGTATTGCATAAAAGAGTTGAGGCAATCACCGACACTATCATATCAATTTGCGGTGATATAGCCGCATGGGTCGACTACCCAGAGGAAGATATTCCCGAACTGAGCAACGATAAATTGCTATCCGATCTTGGAAATGCAAGGAGTGAGATTTCATCTTTGCTTGAGGGATACGATTATGGGCAAATGCTCCGTGCCGGGATAGCAACTGTTATTGTCGGCAAGCCAAATGTGGGAAAGTCGACATTAATGAATTTGCTAACGGGGTATGAGCGCAGTATTGTAACCGATATTGCCGGAACGACTCGTGATGTAATTGAGGAAAGTGTGCAGCTTGGCGATTTAATTCTCCGTCTTGCCGACACTGCTGGAATCCGTGATACCGACGATGTTGTTGAATCAATGGGAGTGAATCTAGCTAGGCGCCGCATTGATGAGGCGCAACTAATTCTTGCAGTGTTCGATTTGTCCGAACCATTCTCCGATGAAGATAGGGAGATTATTGCCGGGATCGGCGACTCCCCCGCCATTGCTATTCTCAATAAAAATGACTTGCCGAATGTGCTTGATACGCAGTTAATTCATCAGAATTTCGATAAGGTCGTAACACTTAGCGCATTCGATACTGATGGTGTTAATAAGCTGAATAGTGCAGTTAAAGAGGCTGTAAGCGATGGCAATTTAGGTGCGGAAATTAGCCTAATTTCTAATGAAAGGCAGCGCACTCACGCAGTCAATGCTCGCACCTATATAGAGGAAGCTATCTCCTCCCTTGAGGGAGGAATTACCCTAGATGCCGTCGGTGTAACACTGGAACTTGCGGCGGAGGAATTACTAAAATTATCGGGTAAAACTGTTACCGAAGCCGTCGTTGAGGAAATTTTCTCACGATTCTGTGTAGGAAAGTAGTAAAGGAGGTTATTATGGGATATTTTATGGACGAATATGATGTTGCGGTAATTGGCGCCGGGCATGCCGGATGTGAAGCGGCGTTAGCGGCGGCAAGGCTCGGTTGCAGAACGATTATTTTCACGTTGAGCCTTGACACAATTGCGAATCTTCCGTGCAATCCGTCAATTGGCGGCACGGCAAAGGGGCATCTAGTATTTGAGATAGATGCCCTCGGCGGTGAGATGGCTCGTGCCGCCGATGCAAGCTTAATTCAGTCACGAATGCTAAATCGTGGCAAAGGGCCCGCCGTCCATAGCCTTCGCATACAGGCGGATAGAACGAAATATCATAGATATATGAAGCTCGCATTAGAAAATCAAGATAGCCTATCGCTCAAACAGGCGGAAATTACAAGCATTGCAAAGAATCAAGAAAACACATGGGATGTAATGACTCGGATCGGCGGCACATATAAGGCTAAGGCCGTTATAATCGCCGGCGGAACATATCTCAACGGGCTAATCCATATCGGTGATGAAAGCTATGAAAGTGGCCCCGATAATGTAAGTGCGGCGACATTCCTAACAAAGAGCCTGAAAGATCTTGGCATCTCACTAAGAAGATTTAAGACTGGCTCTCCCGCTAGAGTTCATAAGCGCAGCCTTAACTTCGATAAACTGATATTGCAAGAGGGCGATGAAAATGTGCTCAATTTCTCCTCCGATAGTGATGAGGAATTTAAGAATTTGCGTGACTGTTATATGACATATACAAATGAGGAAACACATGAAATTATTCGTGCGAATCTCCACCGTGCGGCGATGTATTCAGGCAAGATAGAAGGTGTCGGCCCTAGGTATTGCCCTAGCATTGAAGATAAGGTAGTTAGATTTGCACAAAAGAATCGTCATCAGTTCTTTGTTGAGCCGATGGGACTCGATACCAATGAATACTATCTTCAAGGAATGGCGACATCACTGCCGGAGGATGTGCAAGTGGAGTTCATGCGCTCGATTGAGGGGCTAGAAAATGTTGAAATAATGCGACCTGCCTACGCAATTGAATATGATTGCTGTGATTCGACAACGCTACTGCCAACACTCGAATTCAAGGATATTGACGGCCTATTCGGCGCTGGGCAATTCAACGGTAGTAGTGGCTATGAGGAGGCCGCCGCCCAGGGGCTTATTGCAGGCATCAATGCCGCACATAAAGTTAAGGGCAAGGATCCTTTCATACTGGATCGGGCATCATCATATATTGGCACTTTAATTGATGATCTTGTTACAAAGGGATGTAATGAGCCATATAGAATGATGACATCACGCAGCGAATATAGATTAATCCTAAGGCAGGATAATGCCGATCAGCGATTAATGCCAAGAGGGCACGAGATCGGGCTTGTATCCGATGAAAAGCTAAATCGCCTTAAATTAAAGATCGGGCAAATTAATGAAGAGAGAATGCGCCTTAGCAAGACTACGATCCCACCATCAAAGGAGCTTAATGACTATCTTGAAAGTGTCGGCACTGCTGGAATTTCCACGGGAATTAAGCTTGCAGAATTGCTAAAGCGCCCGCAAGTTACCTATGACGATTTGGCGCAATTTGATAAAGAAAGGCAGCCGCTCAGTAGTGAAGTAACGCAGCAGATAGAAATAGCGATAAAATATGAGGGCTATATAGCTAAGCAACTTGCGCAAGTAGAACAGATGCGCCGATTCGAACGAAGAAAATTGCCCGACGACATCGACTATAATAGCATTTCAGGCCTGCGCATTGAAGCAAGGGAAAAGCTAAGCAAGTTCCGACCGCTGAATGTCGGGCAAGCATCACGAATTTCCGGAGTTAGTCCGGCGGATATTTCCGTTCTTGTAATATGGCTAACGCAGAATGCCAGTAAAGGTGGTGTCACCGATGATGAATGAGCTATTTTCTCAGGCTGGGCTATCGCTGAATGACGAAATCAAGAAGAAGCTTTCAACATATTCGCAGTTCCTTGTTGAATATAATGAGAAAGTAAATCTCACCGCCATAACGGATAGCAAAGATATTATAATCAAGCATTTTATTGATAGTATCCTACCGCTGAATTTGGTGGAATTCCCCCACGGGGCAAGTTTAATCGATGTTGGAACGGGTGCTGGATTCCCCTCCCTACCGATGAAAATTTACCGTGACGATTTGAAAATCACCATGCTCGACAGTTTGAGGAAGCGCCTTGACTTCCTAGAACAATTATGTATTCGCACCGAAACCGGCGATGTAGAATTCATCCACTCTCGGGCGGAAGATGGTGGAAAGAATGACGATTTGCGTGAGAAGTTCGACATCGCAACAGCAAGAGCAGTTGCCAATCTACGGGAGCTTAGCGAATACTGCCTCCCCTATGTCAAAGTTGGTGGTATGTTCGTTGCATTAAAAGCACGTGACACCGAGCAGGAAATTGCCCAAGCGCAGAATGCTATTTCCACCCTCGGCGGTCAAGTGGATGACGTAATTCCGTATAAATTGCCGACCGATGAAGAAAGAACGCTCGTCATTATAAAAAAGATATCGCAAACACCGACAAGGTATCCTAGAAATAGCGCACGAATCTCTAAAAAACCGCTTTAAAAAGCGGTTTTTTGTTGCAGTCCATTGGAAATTGCCGAATCCCCGTGTACGAAAGTTCTAGCCATATACGAATATTTATGTTATATTAGGAATAGCAAGTACCATTATATGTAAGTTAAGCATCGGATTGTGGAAAGGACGTGTTAAAATGGCGGCAATATTCAATACTATTCGTGGGAAAGTAGTGGGTAAGGTAATTGAAATAGGTGTGGATAACATTGTGCCAAATCCCCATCAACCGAGAAGATGTTTTTATAAAGAAGAATTGGTGGAATTAGCTGGGAGTATTCGCACGAATGGGATTTTGCAACCACTCTCCGTTAGAAGATTAAGAGATGGTACAGTAGAATTAATTTCTGGTGAAAGGCGGCTCCGCGCCGCTAAAATGGCGGGGCTAGAAGTTGTTCCTTGTATACAGGTCGATACTTCCGAGCGGGATTCCGCCGTGCTTGCGCTGATCGAGAACATACAACGTCAGGATCTTGACTATTTTGAGGAGGCTTCTGCAATAGAGCGGTTAATCGACTTCTACGGCATGACGCAGGAAGATGCCGCCGCCAAATTGGGAAAGGCGCAGTCCACAATTGCAAATAAGCTGCGTCTACTGAAACTCAGCGACTTAGAAAAGAAATTGCTGTGTGAATACCAATTGACGGAACGCCACGCAAGGGCATTATTAAAATTAAAAGATGAGAATAAGCGATTAGAAATTATTGAGAAAATACATAAAGATAAACTCAATGTTGTCCAATCGGAGGCTTTAATCGAGCAATGTTTGGCAAAGGAGAAGCCAAAGCGGGCAAAGCACTTACTACTTATTAATGATGTTCGGCTTTTCGTTAATACGATTAATCGTGCTATTGAGAGCATGAAAGCCGCCGGCATTAATGCCGAGAGCCAAAAGGTGCAGAATGATGGCTACATCGAATACGTGGTGCGAATCCCGACAAAAAATAATAATAGCTAGTTTCAATGCATGCCCTACAACCCCCTTGAATGTTCCACGTGGAACATTCAAGGGGGTCCCCTTATGTTAATCGTAAAAAATCCTCTAAAATCGACTTTTCCCCTACAACATTGCAGTAAAGTATGATATAATCAATGTATATGGAATATTTAAGACATTATTGGAGGTGGGAATGTGGGCAAAATAATAGCGATAGCAAATCAAAAGGGCGGTGTTGGCAAGACGACAACTTCCGTCAGCTTATCCGCTGCTATCGGGAAGCTCGGGAAGAAAGTTCTTGTTGTAGACATGGATCCACAGGGCAATACAACTAGTGGCTATGGCATTAATAAGCGCTCAATGGATATATCGAGTTATAATGTGTTGATGGGAGAAAGACGAATTCAGGAAGGAATTATCAAGACTAAATTTGATGGTGTATCCGTTCTAGGAGCAAGCTCGGCGCTTGCGGGGGCGGAGCTTGAACTTGTTGAAAGGACAAATCGCACAACGATGCTAAAACGTGCATTAACGATGGTGAAGGATAATTACGACTATATTTTCATAGACTGTCCCCCGTCACTCGGTCTTATTACGCTCAATTGTCTAACGGCAGCCGATAGCG
>JAAZLM010000077.1 GCA_012799315.1 Clostridiales bacterium
GATGCGGCATCGGCGCATCTTGCCCATCTGTCACCTATCCAAGTGAAGAAGTGGAGTGGCTCATGTGCTAGATCCGTATATGCAATTAAGGCGGTCAATGCACCGAATGCAAGGTTGCCATTAACAACCATCCATGCACCTAGACAATAGATGATGATATTAATTAATCTGCTGATATTCCAAATCATCGGGATCACATTGGCAGTATTGTTGTTGATTTGATAATCCATCCCGTATAGTTCAGTATTCTTATCGCAGAATCGTTTAATCTCCTTATCCTCTTTAGCGAATGCCTTTACAACTCTTTGCCCATTCATAGCATCGGATAGAATCCCGTTACTAGCACGTAACATCCTATCATATCTATGATAGAGCTTGCGCTGTCCTTTGAAAAATCGGCTTATAATTATACGCAACATAACAAGTGTTAATATTATCCCGAGGGATAGAACGGGGCTTAAGTAAAACATTACAACGACAATACCTAACAACTTGACAATATTCATCAGTCCATAGGGGATAATGTCTGTGAAGAACCAGAACACATTTTGGCTATCCCTATCCACCCTAGTCATTAATGTGCCCGTTTGCTTAGATGTAAAGAACGATAGCGATAGTCTTTGCATTGATGAAAATATCTTGCACCTTAGCGAATGCATTACTTTCGGTGTTATCGTTGACATAATAACGCCTGATACGATGTGCAAGATCATCCCCGCAAGGCTAACCGATGCCATTATAATGACTATCATCGCTATTTTACCGTAAAATCTGCCGCCTTCGGTCAATACATCATCGTACAACAATTTAGTGCCGAAATAGGGGGATATAATGGCGAATGTGCCGCTGAGCAATATGCTAACTACCATACCGAATAAAGCGAATTTGAATTCGCTAAACATACCTAACAGCCTAAAAAATACGGATCTTCTATCTACGCATTTTGGGCATTGGGGGCGGTTGGGATCGGGATAAGGGTCACCGCAGGTATCGCAGTGGATCTTAATATCCTCAAGCAGCGAATCGTCGATTTCTTCGCCTTTTTTAGTTAGTATTACCCGCGCACAAAACTTTTCGAATTTATCAGCATAGCCAACGGACAGACGTGCGATTGGGTATTCCTCCCCCCGACACATCCTTAATCATCATACGGGCGGTATACTGCCCTCTATCAAGATAGATTTTATCAATTGTTGCAAGATCGACACTACTGTAATCTTCAAATTTGAATCTTGGTAAGATCGGTTTCCTCGTTCTCCGATTGTGTTTCTCATAAACTTCGTATCCGCTGATTATATGTAGAGTCCCGCTATCGAAAGTTATATATGTATCATAATAGCGGCCTTCACCATCTAGATCCGCCCTAACACAATAGAGCAACTCATCAGCGATGACGCCACGTTTTACCAGTTCATCTATGACACCGCTGGGCAAAATATCAAAGTACTTCAATCTTTTTACTCCCTTGTTGAAAATTCTAAACAATGTTAATAGGCGACAAAAAGCACCTCTTCTTTTAATAAATAGTCAGAGGTGCTGTGTAATCTCGAGTAAGATAATAACATAATTATCCTAAGATGTGGACAAAGCAACTCCTCTGCAAAATACCTTATTTCTTGTCAATTTGCCCACCTCCTTTAGCATTTAATTTAGTATAACCTCAAATATTACATATGTCAACCCTAAAGTTAACATCAGGCAAGATTATTTTATTAACACTTCACAATTCTTTAGTTTGAAGATACAAATATTATAAAACAAGAGTTCCGCCCACTTAGCAGAACTCTTGTTTTATGTCACCGTTGACAATTATACTGTTATTGCAACACTATTAGTTGCAGCCTTGATTACCCTTGTTACCAGTTGGGTTATTGCGTTTGTTGCGATTATTTTGTTGATTTTGCTTGTTCTGATTATTTTGTTGGTTTTGATTATTCTGATTGTTTTGTTGTTTTTGTTGGTTTTGTTGGTTTTGGTTGTTTCTATTCCTCTTGTCCATGCTATCACCTCCTTAGTGATAGCTTTTGCATGATAACCTTATTTATACATATCTTGATATAAATTAATGGTAGATAACAGTATGTAGAAGTTAGTTATATTGGCTTATACCTGCCTTTTTGATATAACGGGAACGGATCCAATTATAAATGCAACTGCTGCCGTAATTAGAATTTCAGGTATCATGTAGGTTGCGTTATAAAATAAAGAGTAGAATGCGGCAAGACCGGTTCCGGAAAGATTGTTCAACACCGTTTCACCGAATCCTTTAATAGTGTCTTGGCTGAAGAACCACTCTGCATACGATCCAAAGAAGATATATCCCGAAATAAAGTGCGCTACAAATCTAAGTGATAGTGCAACTATCGATCCTAGACAAAGGGATACGCTCCCTTTTTTGAATTTTTTTGCGAATATCCCGCCGAATCCTAGAACGGTATATGCTATGATGTAATCGATCAGGATTATTAGTATAGCCTTAAAAAGCGTATATCCTTCATCGGGCATGAAAAAAGCCTTCACGGTTGAGAATCCAGTAACCATATTGAGTAGACCGAAAACGAATCCGGAAAAAAGCCCCCATTTTGTGCCGTAACGATATGCAATTAGAACGATCGGCAACATACTAACGACTGTAACACTCCCACCGAACGGCAGTGCGAACAGCCGAATCATAGATAGAACTGTACCAATAGCGAGCATTACCCCTGTTTCAACTAGGCGACGTGTTTTTACATTTTGCATTTTTATTCTCCTTATTATTTTGTCGGCGTTTATAGTGACTATCTTTCTGATATATTGATATAGATAGCAAAAAAACGCCGCTTATACCAAGCGGCGTGAAAATGCATCAGCATTATTCCCTACGCTGGCATTATCCAGATCAGGTTCAGGGTCGGAATCTCACTTAATTCCCTCTCAGCCTGAAAAATCAAGCTCCCCATTAAATTGTATGAATACATTATACCATAACTATCGCCATTAAGCAAGCAAAATTTGTGCTATAATATTATTCTTCGACAAAATCAGATAATTCGATTAACTCCTTGCTCTTATCATCGGGCAAAGTTGAAACAGATTTTAATCGTCTTTGGATTTGTCTTGTCCTTACACCGACTAGTTTATCAAGCTCTTTATTAGCTTGATCGATTCGTTGCTGTGTTGCTACAATGACATCGCCGAATTTGTCAAATTCGGTTTTAACAGCACCGAGAACCTCCCACACTTCACTAGAACGTTTTTGAATTGCGAGCGTTTTAAAGCCCATTTGCAAGCTATTGAGCAGTGCCGCCATAGTCGTCGGGCCGGCGATGCTAATTTTGTAGTTGTTTTGCAATGTTTCTACTAGTCCCATGCGGACAACTTCTGAATACAATCCTTCAAAAGGAAGGAACATTATAGCAAAATCCGTTGTGTTGGGCGGATCGATATATTTACTGCTAATGTCTTTAGCAAACTGCTTTATCCTTGTGTCAAGCTCTTTTTTACGCATTTCGATAATAGCATTATCACCATCTTCATATGCATCGATTAGATTTGCATAGCAATCGGCTGGGAATTTCGCATCTATTGGCAGATAGATACTTTTGCCGTCATCCGCTGGTAATATTACCGCATATTCTACGAAGCTCTGCGCTCCCTTTTTAGTTGCGACATTCTGCTCATATTGCTCCGGCGCTAGAATTTGCTCAAGTATCGCACCAAGCTGAATTTCACCTAGAACTCCCCTTGTTTTTACATTGGAAAGCACCTTCTTAAGATCACCAACTCCCGACGCGAGATTCTGCATTTCGCCAAGTCCCTTATGTACTTGCTCAAGTCTTTCACTAACATTAGCAAAGGATTGATTGAGCTTTTCATCAAGAGTTTTCTGCAATTTCTCATCGACGGTAATTCGCATTTGCTCAAGCTTTGCATTATTATCCTCCTGTATTGAGGATAGGCTGCGCTGCATCGTTGTTCTGATGTTTTCAAGCTTCTGCTCACTTTGAACGGAGAAATCACCAATCCTTTTGTCGAGCTTACCCATCATGTCGCTGACAGTTGTTTGCAGTGTTTGCTGCTGAACCTGTTGCGAATCTGCAGCACTTTTTTGCGTGGCTATCATCATTTCTCCAAGACTTTTTACAGAACTTTGGACTGTTTCGCCGATTTCTCTTCTTGAATCCCTCTCACTTTGTTGAATGTCACGGCGCATTTGATCAAGCTGTCTTGATAGCTCGGATATTGCATTCTGCTCTGAATCATCCTTATTTTTTATCAGTAATATCAGTAAAATAATAGCGACGATGAATGTCGCTATTGCGAATATGACACTTATTACTTCCATCTAATTCTCCTTACTTCTTGATTATTAAAGCAGCTAGAATTGCTACGATAGCCACTATAACAACTGCTACAACTATGGCTGCACCCATTAACATATAAAATCCCCCTCTATATATTCGGTGGGCTCCTATCCCATCTCTATTGCTATTTCCATCATCTGGGTGAAAGTTTTCTCCCTGTCTTCGGGGGTTGTCGCTAGTCCACGCATCGGACAATCCGATATTGTGAGTATGCATAGGGCATTCTTGCCCGCACGTGCTGCATTCATATAAAGGGCGGCAGCCTCCATTTCAACAGCTAGCACACCCATCTTCCTCCAATCGGCAAGGCTATTAGCATCATCGTAAAAAAGATCACTGGATAGTACATTGCCTACCCTAACGGGAATCTCCTTTTTGTTTGCTATTTCGACCGCTTGTGAAAGTAAGTTATAGCTAGCAATTGGTGCATATGTTCCCGGCAGATTATACTGGGATGCATAGCTTGAATTCGTACAAGCACCTTGACCGATGATTATATCACGCAAATTAATATCGTCAATAATGGCACCTGCAGATCCTATCCGAATAATATTATCTACATCATAGAAATTATAGAGTTCATAGGAATATATACCGATTGACGGCATGCCCATTCCACTCCCCTGAACGGAAATCTTCTTCCCCTTATATTCCCCTGTGAAGCCTAGCATATTGCGGATATTGTTATAGCATTCGACATTATCAAGGTAATTTTCAGCTATGAACTTGGCACGCAGGGGATCGCCCGGCATCAGGACAGTTTTAGCAATTTCGCCATTCCTAGCCGCATTATGTGTGGTCGGTATATTCATTGAACGCTCCTCCTGTTCGATCTTACAGTATTTGCTTATTATTATACAACAAAAAGCATGGAATGTCCATTGGACTTCTTCAAATAGAATAAAAATCTCATTAAGCCTATATGCTTTTAAGCAAGTCCTTATTAGGCTTTTGTAATACTGAACATAGTATCATGCGCCTGTATAAGATAAAAAAACAAGGGACGAATACCCGTCCCCCGTTCTAATAATGGAAATTACTATTTATCGATTAATAGTTAATCTTCCTAATCTCGAAATAAGCTTTTGGATGTACGCATACTGGGCACATATCCGGTGCTTCAGTTCCTACATGAATATGACCGCAGTTTGAGCAGATCCATGATTGTTCAGTTTCACGTTTGAATACCTTATCTTTCTTGATATTATCAAGAAGTGCTAGATATCTTTCTTCGTGCTCTTTTTCAATGTCAGCTACCTTTGAAAAAAGAGTTGCAATCTTTGTAAATCCTTCTTCCTCTGCAACTTTAGCAAAATCAGCGTACATCTCTGTCCACTCATAATTCTCGCCTGCTGCAGCATCAACAAGGTTGGATATTGTGTCTTTAATCTCGCCACCTTGAAGTAGCTTAAACCAAATTTTAGCGTGCTCTTTCTCGTTGCGTGCCGTTTCTTCAAAGAAATTCGCTATTTGAACATAACCATCTTTTTTAGCCTTTGTTTTTATTTTGGATATATTCATCGATCGCTGCTGCTGCCTTTTTACCAGCGCCCATTGCAAGAATTACAGTCGCTGCACCTGTGACAGTATCCCCACCTGCGAATACGCCCTCTCTAGTAGTTGCAGTGTTTTCATCGGCAACGATACATCCCCTCTCATTAACTTCAAGCCCCTCGGTCGTCATTCTAATTAAAGGATTCGGCGATGTGCCAATTGCGATGATGACAGTATCAACATCGACTAGATGTTCAGTATTCTCTAGCTGAATCGGGCGCCTCCTGCCACTCTCGTCAGCTTCACCAAGCTGCATTTTAACACATTCAAGTGCGGTGACACGCTTCTCCTCGTTGCCTATTATCCTAATGGGATTCGTTAGTGTTAGGAATTCGATGCCCTCTTCTTTAGCGTGATGTATTTCTTCTTGACGGGCGGGCATCTCATCTTCGGAGCGGCGGTATACGATATATACCTTATCCGCACCAAGACGCTTTGCACTTCTGGCTGCGTCCATGGCGACATTCCCACCGCCGATTACAGCTACAGCATTGCTATCACGGATCGGAGTGTCATAGTTGTTTTTATATGCTTTCATTAAATTCACACGTGTGAGGTATTCATTCGCTGAATAGACACCGACAAGTGCCTCCCCCTCTATGCCCATGAATGAGGGTAATCCTGCACCCGATCCGATGAAGATCGCTTCATATCCTTCCGCAAATAGCTCATCAATGCTGAAGATTCTACCGATTACCATATTTGTTTCGATTCTGACTCCCATTGCCTTGAGCGATTCAATCTCCTTTTTGACGATCTCTTTAGGTAGGCGGAATTCCGGTATGCCGTATACAAGCACACCGCCAGCCATATGGAATGCCTCAAAGATAACTACTTCATACCCCAGTTTAGCTAAATCGCCTGCACAGGATAATCCGGCTGGCCCTGCGCCGATTATAGCGACTTTACGCCCATTCGGGTGGGGCTTGTCCGGTTCTTTATTCACATTCTTCATATAATAATCGGCGACGAACCTCTCAAGTCTGCCAATACCGACGCTTTCGCCCTTAATACCTCTTACGCATCTTGATTCGCATTGTCTTTCCTGCGGGCATACTCGTCCGCACACTGCCGGGAGAGAATTAGTCTCTTTTATAATTTCATATGCCTCTACAAATTCGCCGTTTGCGACCTTTTCGATGAATTCGGGGATCTGCACCATTACGGGGCAGCCCGCAACACAAGGTTTGTGCTTACAATTTAAGCAACGTCTTGCCTCTTCAATTGCCATTTCTGCAGTATATCCAAGTGCCACCTCATCGAAGTTTGCATTCCTTATTAGGGGATCTAGTTCAGGCATTGGGACTTTTTTAGGTGACTTGTTATACATCTTTTCCCGCACCTCCGTCTAAACGGCAAGTGTGCGCCTTTCTCTCACTCTCCCTATAAGTAGAGTTACGGAGCATCAATTCTTCAAAGTCCACTTGATGTCCGTCAAAGTCGGGACCATCAACACAAGCGAATTTAATCTTCCCACCAACTGTGACACGACAACCACCGCACATACCTGTACCATCTATCATGATCGGATTAAGGCTAACGATTGTTTTAATTCCGTATTTTTTTGTAATTTCTGCTACGCTGCGCATCATTGGTACGGGGCCGATCGCTATTACTAGATTATATTCCTTGCCCGACTTGATTAGCTCGCTTAATTTATTTGTTACGAATCCTTTTTCCCCATAACTGCCGTCATCGGTTGTGATATAGAGATTATCGCTAACTTTCTCCATTCGATCTTCTATAATGACGAAATCTTTATCTTTAAATCCAGCTATAATATCAACCTCGACACCTGAATTGAATAATGATTTTGCCTGCGGATATGCGATTGCACAGCCGACTCCGCCACCGATTACGGCGACTTTTTTCGGATTGCCCACCTTTGTAGGCATTCCAAGCGGGCCGACTAAATCAAGTACGGAATCGCCCACCTCAAGCACGGATAGCATCTTAGTTGTCTTTCCAATCGCTTGAATGATAATTGTTATCGTGCCAGTATCTATATCGAAATCTGCTATTGTTAGGGGAATTCTCTCACCGTGATCGTCTACCCTAATAATCACGAATTGCCCAGGCTGGGCCTTTCTAGCTATTAGTGGTGCGTCAATTTCTAATAAAGTTATCAATTTGCTTAGTTGTTCTTTTTTTCTAATCTTAAACATTTGCTGCCCTTTCTCTAATTCTGTTCTACACTGATTCTATTCCAATCTTTTTACTATTATTTATTTGCCTAGCATTGAATATTACTACGGTTAAAATATAGAATAAAACAATAAGACTAATTGTAATGAGTACATTCAATACTAGCTCTAATTTATTTGCTTTTGTGCTCAAGTCTGCAAAGCCGGTAAAATAATGCTGCAATGCAAATGGGTTATATTTGTTTATCTTAAATAATGATAGTATCGACGGTATAATTGTTGCACCAACATATATAATGGTAGCGCTGAGCCCCGCCTTCCCAGTTGTGATTCCCATAAATAGCATTAGCGATACTAGGAATACCATATAGAGTGATGCCGATAAAATATATCTGAGTATTACTGCCATATCAAGGGATGCGCCGAATAACGCCTTGCATAGGAAATACGATAGTATCGATACTACGATAGTGGACACGAATGCGAATATCGGATATACGATATATTTAGATGTGATATAATTTACGGGCTTCAATCCGCTACAATTAGGTATTATTATACTTCTTTTCTTTTGTTCGCCGCCAGCTGTCCCAAGCATGCATAGTAGCAGAACTAAAATTGCATTCCCCGTAATGCCGGAAATTGCGCTAATGTAAGCAAAATCCATCGAAATCATTTCCTGCATTTCCAATATTGCGTCATTATCCCCGAACTCCGATTCAGTTATGGTAATATTCTCTTCAGTGCCAGCTAGCATATTGATTTCAGTTTCTATCTCGGGTAGATTCTTAAAGATGACTTCCGATGCTTTTAGCATTAAAGGTGAAAGAGCAGCTAATGCGATCATTGCAATAAGTACCCCGTACATCCTAAATGTTTTTGCGAAAAAAATAATTTCCTTCTTAACTCCTGCTTTAATTTGCATTGTTGCTCACCGCCTTTAAATAAATATCTTCCAGTGTTACTTTATTTACATAATAACCCGATAAATTGATATCGTTCTCTTTTAGATAGTTTTGCAGCTTAACACCGTCCTTATCAAGGTCTTCAACCAATACATTGTACGAACCCTTGCCATCTGTATAAACATTGCCGAAATCAATTTGCAGGATTTTATTGTGAATCTGCTCGTTATTCGCCATAGGCGTTATTGAAATGCTGTTGTTAGAATGCCTTGATAAGAGTGTTTCTAGGCTTTCCTCCTCGACTAGCACTCCGCCATGTAAAATTCCGACAGTATCCGCCACCCTCTCAACATCTGTCAAAATGTGAGTCGATAGGATTACAGTTTTACCAGCACTCTTTAAATGCTGAATTATTTTTATTACCTCCGCCCTACCCTGCGGATCAAGTGCGCTCGTTGGTTCATCAAGAATGATAATATCGGGATCTATATATATTGCTGATGCAAGGCCAAGTCTTTGATTCATACCCCTAGAATAGCCTTTTATCTTTCTGTTCGCCGCATCGGTTAGATTGACAAGTTTAAGTAGTTCTTCATTCCGTGCTTTTATGTCGCCGGGGTATTCACAGCAAGCACCGATATAATCAAGATATTGATGTGCATTCATATATGTGAATAACATCGGACTTTCAGGAAGATAGCCGATTCTGTATTCTTTCCCACCATTTAATGTGATTAAGCCAGTATCTTTCTTAATAATATTGCAGAGTATATTCATCGTTGTCGTTTTGCCAGATCCGTTTTCACCGATGAATCCATAAACTTCACCCTCTTTTACGTGCATATCAAGTCCATTCAAAACACGGTGGAACTTATATGACTTATAGAGTTTTTCGATCTTTACCATATCTGTCTATCTCCTTTATTGATTAGATTAGAATCCATTCCCCGATTTTGTGAATTCACTAAATTTATTATAGCATATCTTCAATTTTCTTGAAAGTCCTTTATGTGAAAATTATAATTTATATTGAACCTCGCCATTCACTATTGTCAATTGAACCTTGGTGTTCAAGATGTCTTTTGCATCACAGGTGAAGATATTAGTATCAAGAACGATTAAATCAGCCTTCTTCCCTACTTCAATCCTGCCACATTCACCATCCCTTGACATTGCATATGCGGCACCGTGGGTGAAACTATCGACAATTTGCGCCACTGCCGCACATTCCGACGGATCAAGCTGATATCTTACATCACCGGATTCACCATCATAATTGCTCATTCTTGTTGTGCCAGTGTAAATTCCCATCATTGGATTGTTTATCGGTGTGACGGGGCAATCGCTCGATGATGCGACTACAATCCCACTGTCGAAAAGCGACTTGCACGGATATTCCTGCGCCGCCCTCTCCTCCCCTAGGAATGCGGATTCAAGCGGAAGGAAATAAAGCTGCTCTTTAAAATGCCAATACGGTTGTATAACCGCAACAATATTTAGCGGTGCCAGTCTTTCAATGTCCGCTTTATCGACGATATGAAAGTGCGTGATCACATGACGGTTATCCCTTTTCTCGCTGGCAAGTCCACGACTATTACCGTGGTCTTTTGCGTACTGGACTGCCCTAATGGCTTGATCGACTGCCGCATCGCCCGTTGCGTGCATATGCATTTGAAAACCCGCATTATCGAAGGCACTAACTACTCCGAACAGTTCATCATCTTCCCATAACTTGGTGCCATAGTAGGAATCGCCCTTACCTGCAGCCTCCTCATATGGCTGCTTTAGATACGCAGTTTTCCCCTCGACGACTCCGTCAAGGAAGCATTTTATAGTATTGACTTTGAACCACTCGCCATTATATTTACTTCTAATCCTCTTTGCGTACTCGATTGCTTTTTCTATATCGACAGATGGGGAAATGTTTATTACTCCATTTACCCTTAAACGCAATTCGTCATTGTCTGCAAGTTCCTGTAATGCCTCATAGGCGGCTTCATCAGATATTGAGCCAAAGAACATATTTTGAACACCTGAAATGCCAAAACTATGCATCTGCTTCTGAAATTCGATTACTGCCCGTTTATATTGCTCCTTTGTTGGCGGATTTTTCTCTAGGAGAATTTTCGCCGCATTTTGTGCTTCCTCCCTCAATGTCCCCGATGGCTCACCGTTATCATATCGTTCAATCAATCCATCATCGGTATCGGGCGTATCCCGTGTTATCCCGGCTAAATCTAGCGCCCTTTGATTGCACCACACTGAATGAACATCAATGGAGGTTAAGACTATTGGAATTTCAGTTGTAATTTGATCAAGCATCTCTTTAGTTGGACCTATATTTGTGCCGTCTTCTCTTGCGAAAACGGAATTCTCCCATCCTTGCCCTGTGATGATTTTAGCATCGGGATTCTGCAAATAAAAGTCCTTTATCAGCTTAACGTATCCATTTACTGTTTTCTCCTCGAATAAGTACACGGAGAATAGCTTCTCTATCCAAGTTCCCGGCATATGGAGATGTGCGTCCATGAAAGCCGGCAGAACAATGTTCGATGATAGGTCGAATACCTGAGTGCCCTCACCATTATAGGTGAGGGCAACTTCGTTTGCACCGATATATGATATTTTATCGTTGGTAATAGCAATTGCCTCGGCAAAATTGTCACTCTCGTCAGCATAGAGATCTGTGTATATCTTGCCGTTAATTAGAATAATATCTGCTTTCATGATTCCCCTCCAAGCAAGCATTTCGCTTTCATCGTGAATAGTAGAAACCATTATATGATTGCTATGTGCCTTTTATGCTAGTTTTTGATTAGATTCCATAGTTCTTCATAATAGGTGACAGCTTCGCCAACGTCTTCATACATAGTTGCTTTATCTATGATTTCCTGCGGTACATTGACGGCTGGGTTGTCTAAATATTCCTCGCCAAGTAACGGTAATGCTGCCGCATTCGGGTTGGTATATGGGTAGTCATTCGTTATCATTGCAGAGATCTCAGGCCTTAGACAGAAGTCGATGAACAATTCTGCCTCCCTCTTATGCTGTGCACCATTCGTTATGATGAATGCATCAATGCAATATAGGGAATGGTCTGGGAAGACAGCGACAATTGACGGATTCTCCCTTGCGGCAAGGGCGATCTCAGCATTCCATGTGTATCCGACTTTAACCTCGCCCGTTACAAATAGGCTCTTTGGATTGTCGGAATCGTATTTTCTAATATTCTTCGATAAATCCTTTATCCAGTCAAGTGTTCCCATGATTTCGTCCTTATCCCTCGAATTCGGGTCCTTGCCTTGGGAGATTAGGGCGATACCGATAATTTCACGTGGATCGTCAGGAACAACAATTGAGTCCGCTAAATCCTTATCTAGCAAATCATCAAATGTATTAATTTCCTTATCGTACTTATCCTTATTGACGCCGATTGCAGTCCAGCTAACCATATAAGGGATCGATAGTTTGTTATCTTTATCATAATCGAGTCCGATATATCGGCTATCAAGATTACTAAAGTTAGTTATGTTTTCTCTATCAATCTCTTGAATTAGTCCTTGCTCCTTAAATGGCGGCACCATATAGTGACTTGCCACTGATAGATCGTACTGCGATGTTCCGCCAGCGAGTAACTTCGTCAATAATTCTTCATTCGATGAGAATGTATCAACATTGACTGTGATACCATATTCTTTTTTGAATTCTTCCATGACTGAATTCGGCATGTATTCAGTCCAATTATAGAAATTAAGCTCGGTTGAATATCCGTCCTTAGTCGTTTTTTCTCCACCGCATCCAACTAATGCGATAGTTAAAGATAAAGCCATTCCAACAGCTAATAATCTAAAGACTTGTTTCATTTGTTCTCCTCCTATTTGTTTGTAGTTTATTCAAACGAATGGAACTCTTTCCTCTTCAATTGTTTTTTCTTCTCCATACATTTTCTTATCTGCGACTCTGTCAAACACATTTACTAAAACCATTATAATAATTGTGCCGACTATCATCAATGTGCTAAGTGCGTATACATCGGGCGATACACCTGTTCTAACCATCCCCTGTATCTGTATTGGGAATGTCTTGCTCTTGATTCCAGTAGTGAAGAAGCTGACTATAACGTCATCAAGCGATAGTGTCAAGGCAAGCATTGCGCCAGCGATAACGCCGGGTGCAATAATTGGCAGTGTTATTCTCGTAAACGTTCGTATCGGGCTTGCTCCAAGATCCATTGCCGCCTCCTCAATTGAGCGGTCAAATCCTGCCATTCTAGACCGCACTGTAACGATTACAAACGGTAAAGAGAAGCTAACATGAGCAATTATCAGTGTTAACATGCCCAATGTGATGTTGAATGCGGTGAATAGCATCAGTAGTGATATACCCAGTATAATCTCGGGAATTACTATCGGAATATATAGCATTGAATCTATAATGCCCTTTCCTCGGAAGGAATATCGATACATCCCCACTGAGGCGATTGTGCCAACTACTACTGAAATTAATGTGCTTGCGACAGCGACAATTATCGAATTCTTGAACGAATCGATAAGTGGCTTATTATCGAACATCTTCCAGTACCATTCAAATGTGAATCCTTCAAACTTAAGATTGAGCTTAGATGTGTTGAACGAAAATACGACTACCACAATTATCGGCAGGTATAGAAAGATATATATTAAGCATGCATATATGATCGACGATGCTCGTCTAATTGTTTTTCCTTTTTTTCTATTCCTCATGCTAAATCCTCCATCGAACCAATCTTTGAATACAGCTTGAGCAACA
>JAAZLM010000078.1 GCA_012799315.1 Clostridiales bacterium
CTGCATTTGTATTCAAAACAATTGCGGATCCATTCGTTGGGAAGATGTCTTTCGTAAAAGTCCTTTCGGGGGAGCTTGATGACAGTAGTGAACTAATCAATGCTACAACGGGTGCAACTGAAAGAATTGGGAAGATAGTCGCTATCAAGGGGAAAAAGCAAACTGATATAAAGAAAATTACCGCTGGTGATATAGCGGTAATTACCAAGATAAATGCGAACACATCGGACACATTATGCGATCCCTCTAGAATTGTGAAGGTAAGTCCGCAGGAATTCGCAAAGCCATGTTACTTCAGAACAATTGTCGCAAAAGGTAAGGGCGATGAGGGTAAGATTTCACAGGGAATCCAAAAACTACTTGAGGAGGATTTAACCCTTTCTTATGAAGTGAGTGCTGAAACGAATGAGCAAATTTTAGGTGGACTAGGTGAGCAACATCTCGATGTGGCGGCGTCCAAACTAAAAAGCAAATTCGGCGTTGATATTGATCTTCTTGCACCGAAAATCGCATATAGAGAAACTATCCGTCACAAGGTAAAAGTCGAGGGTAAACATAAGAAACAAACGGGCGGCCACGGTCAATATGGGCATGTGTGGATAGAATTCGAACCGCACGATGGCGAAGATCTCATATTCGAAGAAAAAGTGTTCGGCGGATCCGTACCAAAGAACTTCTTCCCTGCGGTCGAAAAAGGATTGCAAGATAGTGCTAAGAAAGGTGTTCTAGCCGGGTTTCCAGTTGTCGGATTAAAGGCGACCCTCCTTGACGGGTCATATCACCCGGTCGATTCGTCCGAGATGGCATTCAAGATGGCGGCATCAATTGCCTATCGTGAAGGTATGAAGAAGGCGACACCGTGGATATTAGAGCCAATCGGTAGACTGAAAGTTATTGTTGGCGATGCCAATACGGGCGATATGATGGGCGAGCTCAATAAGCGACGTGGCAGAGTTATTGGTATGAATCCGTATAAGAATAATCTAACCGAGATTGAGGCAGATGTACCAATTGCTGAAATGCAGGACTTCACAATGACTGTGCGCCAAATGACGCAGGGAATGGGCAGCTTCACATTAGAATTTGATAGATATGAAATGTTACCGGCGAATTTACAGGAGGATCTAATTTCCGAAATTGGTGACTAGCAGGCTTATAATTTGAATATGCATCAAAGCCGCAAATTAATTTTGCGGCTTTAATCTCTTTTTTTATAGTGTATGACCTATTTTATCGCTTGACAATTCTTTACTATTAACATATAATATAATATAGATGATAACGCTTGTTCAGTTGTGCAATTTTTTAACCATTAGTTTACATTTACTGAATAAGCTGCGTACACTATATAAATAAATGTGTCCGCTATTTTAATTTAGGAGGGTCTTTTTTTGAAAAGGATATTACGTTTTATAGTTGTTGCTGTATTAGTTTCTATGCTAGTAACTGTCGGTGTCTCTTCCGCAGAGCCCGCAACTATCACATTTGATACGGATAAGTTACTAGAACATCTAGTTCTAGTGGGTAGTATCGAAAAAGGTGATTTAACTTTTGAGATTACTGACGAAAAATATTACATAGGAAAATCTCTTAAAGTAACTGCTAATCTAAAGGAAGCACCGGGAAGCGAAAATATTGGATTTACCATTGATACTAATATAATAGGAATCGAAAACCTAGCTGGCTATACTGTTGAAGCAAGTGCCTTGTTTCCTTCCGAATTAAAGTCTAATCTAGCATTTGCTCAGATGTATGTTCACGGCAGCGTATGGCTTGATGCTACATATGAGCCAAGCAAAAAGAATGAATGGCAGACAATAAAAATTAAGGTTCGTGATGATGTAAAAAATAATATCATCGGCTTCAAACTTC
>JAAZLM010000079.1 GCA_012799315.1 Clostridiales bacterium
AATGCAGTGACGAAAGTACATCTAAATAGCCGTCATTTACTTTCGCATCTTCACGGGTGACATCACTTTTCATATACATTAAAATTGCAGGATTAGATGCGAGCTGCTTAATAACAGCCGATTTATTATAGAAATAATCGTCTATCGATTCTGCCATATGTTCACTTTGCAATGCAAGGCTATGCTCCGCATTGCTCTCTAGTAATCGCTTTAAATTTATCTGATTAAAAACGATTAGCCCGCAATAAACAAGAACATTGACAGCGATGATTATTATAAGTAATTTAGTTAATATGCTAGAATTGAGTCTTTCCCTGAACCTCTTAAATGACATATCAAATCCTCCTTGAAATGATACTAATTTTATTATACCATCATAGAAGGAAATTTTCAATCAAAAAACCGGTTGGTATAACTAAATCATGGAGAAAATTCACCCACAAATATGTGCATAATTACTAAATGAAAAAAGGCATTTGAACATCAGGTTGCAAATGCCTTTATAACTATCGATAGTCAGTGCGGATTAATCGGAATTTGGAATCCGAACACCGCCAACGGGGCGAATCCGCAATATATGACAACTATTACAGCCGAAAACTTTCTCAACGTGGACTTTAAAAGGGGCAAGGATCGAATTAGGAACAAATGCTTGTATCGTACCGGCGAATCCTCCGCCGTGGACTCTACTTGCTCCCCGCCCTTGTAGAGCTGATTCAACTATATATAGTGCAAGAGAAATACTCTGATTATCATAGTCGGAGACGGCATATATATTCTGCAGTAACTTATATGAAGAATCGCCCGATTCATTTATTGTAGCAAGGAATGCGGCGAAATCATTGACTTGCAATTCATATGCTAGTCTAGTCACTCTATCATTCTCGTCAAAGAAATGCAGCGCCCTTAAAACAGCCCTATCGCCGAATTGCTTTCGCAACTTATCTATATTAAGGAGGACATCTGCCCGATTAATTTTCCTTAATGCATCGCATGAGAAATACGATGCAATTGCCTTCATATCCTTTGGTATTAGTGCGTATTCATCAGTTAGATCGGCATGATCGCCCTTTGTATCAATAATGCAAAGGCTATGATCCGACGAATCAAAATCATAATCTATTCGCTCTATCGTGGGATTATTCGGCTGGGCGAAGTCAATTGCTATGAAACCGCCGACAGATGACGCCATCTGATCCATTAGTCCCGACGGTTTGCCAAAATAGACATTCTCAGCATATTGCGAGATTTGAGCAATTTTAACTGCGGGGATCTTTTCGTTATTATATAGATGATTAAGTATCGTGCCTAGGAGCACTTCAAATGCGGCGGACGACGATAGGCCCGACCCTTTTAACACGTTCGATGTTGTATATGCATTGAACCCGCCGATATTATACCCCTCTTTAGCAAGACCAGCGGCAATTCCCCTTATTAAAGCGGCGGAAGAATTCTTCTCCCTCTCAACAACATCGAGATTATCAAGGCTGATGACATCAACATCGAATCCTTTTGATTTGACGGTGATCGTCATATCCGATGTTGGAGCGACAACTGCAATTATATCGAGATTGACACTTGCGGCGAGGACTTTGCCCAAATTATGATCGGTGTGATTACCCCCGATTTCCGTACGACCGGGCGCCGAAAAAAGAAGATAATCTGAACTACCATATAGTGAGCGGAAATTCTCTATTGCATCGTCATAGCGCTGCTTTTGTTTATCAAGATTTTCTTCACCATATAGTTTAATAAGCATATTTTCATATTCGTTATACATGTACTTGCTCCTCCAATGTTACTACAAATTTTGTTAATATTTTAAATTAATGTTTATCGTAGAATAGCGCATAGCCCTTTGTTTTATGGGAGAATACACTCATGGCGACACCGATCGCAGCATAGAGTGTCACTACCGATGTCCCACCAGCACTAATGAATGGCAGTGGCAGACCGATTACGGGCATTACTCCAAGCACCATGCCGATATTTACAATAGTGTGGAATGTGATTATTGCAAAGACGCCGACGCAAATATACTTCCCTAACGGATCCTTTGCGAATCGGCTATTGAAAAGTAGCTTTATTGTTATCGCCGCCAATACGCAAATTGTGGCGACACAGCCTATGAAACCGGCAACTTGTCCAATATATGAAAAGATGAAGTCATTGTGCATCTCAGCGACATAGTAGTAGTCACCGCCGAATAGACCCTTTCCGCTCAGTTGCCCAGAGCCGAGTGCAATTTTCCCCTTGATTTGCTGATTAGCAATGCCTAGCCCCGTCGGATCAATATCGGGATTGAAAAGGACTAGAATCCTATTTTTTTGGTATGTGCCAAGGAACTTGAACCAAATGAGCATACCGGCGAATGGTGCTGCTATCCCGCCGGCTAAAAGATATTTCCACGATAGTCCTGCGGCGAATATCATGCAGAAGAAAATGAAAACAAACACTAATGCAGTACCGTCATCACCCTGCCCCATTATTAATAAGGTTGGAACCGCCCCGTGGAAACATAGCGGGATGAAATTCCTCAACCTGTTGACTTCACCGCCGACTTTATTGAGATGCATGGCAAAGGTTAGAATAAATGAGATCTTCAGCACCTCCGCCGGTTGGAATGAAATAAGACCGAAGAAATCGAGCCATGCCTTATTGTCCGAGCCTTCACGCATTATTCCAAGACTTGTGAATGTTAGCATTACAAGAATTACAGCAATTGGCGCATGGATGAACCATAGCTTAGCAAAGTATTTATAGTCAATTCCCGATAGAATCAATGCGACTAGAATACCTAATACTGATGCAATCAGCTGAGTTTTATATAATGATGCGCCAAAATACGCCCGGTAATATCCGTTATTTACGGGCAATGAATACAGCAAAACAACCCCCCATGCAGATGCTACCGTGCATAATAGGAGGAGAGTTTTATCTAGTTTTGATATATAGCCCCAAATAATGCCAAGAGCTGTTTTCATTTATTACCTCACTTTAATTTCAGACAAAATCGTATAGAAATGCAACTATAAGTATATATCTTTTAGAGCATTTTTTCAACCCATATTACTGGAAAGATGAACAAAATTGTGGTATAATATAAAAATCTAATAGGTATGATGCTTTTAAAGGGCTTATTGCCGATAAATCGAACATAATAATGGTTGAGGGGGAAGATATATGCTATCGGATATTGAGATTGCACATGGGGCGAAAATGAAGAAAATTGGTGAAATAGCAAACGATATTGGTGTAGGGATCGATGAGATCGAACCATATGGG
>JAAZLM010000080.1 GCA_012799315.1 Clostridiales bacterium
AATTGGAATTTAATCTACTACTTCATGGATGATAAATCTTATATACCGTTCAAGGGCATGACATTTACATTCTCATTAGTGAATGTATTGGTGTACTTCATAGTAGCGAATATCATAACATTCACAGTGTTTGCAAAGCGAGATGTAGCAACTTGAAGATTTTAGCATATAAGAAAACCGCAAGGAGAATTCTCCTTGCGGTTTTTGCAATTATGGAAATTAGCAACTTTATTACTTGATGATTTCGCCCATTTGGTCGAATGATGCTCCAACGGCATTGGATTCATCGGTATCTATATGCATAGCATCGGCGAAGCTTTCATGAACTCTGATAACTGTATCGCCAAGAACTGCCGATCTGCCATCGGTATTAATTTTCACACTGACGATGTCTTTGTTCTTCAGTCCTAGCTTCTTTGCTGTTTCGGGCACCATATGGATATGGCGCTTAGCAATGATGACACCTTTATCAATTTCAATTTCTCCCTTTGGACCGATGATTTTACAACCCGGAGTGCCCTCAATATCGCCCGACTCACGGATTGGCGCCTTAATGCCAAGTGTGCGTGCATCGGTTGCCGATACTTCAACTTGCGTTGCGCTCCTCTCAGGCCCGAGGATTGTCACGCCCTTTAATTCGTTTTTTGGGCCGACGATAGTCACTCTTTCTTCACTGGCGAATTGCCCCGGCTGGGATAGATCCTTCTTATTCGTTAGTGTTGCCCCCTCACCAAAAAGGATAGCAAGATGTTCTTTTGTTACGTGAACATGACGTGCCGATGTTTCAACTAGAATATTATTACTCATTATTTATACCTCCAAAAAAGTTTAATTCCCTTGTATTAATTATAGTATAGATAGCGGCTAAATGCAAGTGAGATTATCACATAGATGTCATTATGGCGAGCCACCTTTTCATGCGAAATTGCATAGAATAATAGTATGCTATTTATGATAGTAGTATATTAATATGGAGGGATTCGCTTGTCGTATAAAAAGACGAAATACTACCTTGGTACAAATTCGCCGAACGGATATATAACTAAATTCAATGAATTAATTGAAAGCAACAAGTACCATTGCTATATATTGAAGGGGATGCCGGGGATAGAAAGCAGGGCAGTGCTTGAACATATTTCAAGGAGATATCAGCATAGGGAGAGTGGGATTGAGTATTATTATTGTTGCAACTCAGAAGATAAACTTGATGCAATACTGATGGAGGATTCAAAGATAATTGTTGTCGATGGAACAATGCCGCATATATTCGAGACATCTATTCCCGGCATATTCCATTCTGAAATTAGCCTAGTAGATTGTTACGATACCAGCGCTCTAATGGCGCATAAGGACGATATAGTCAATTGCTTTTTAGAGAGCCGCTGCGCCGAGAAAAGATGCCAAAGATTCCTATCGGCGTGTTCGATACTTGCAAACGATACATATACTATCGCATCCGAAAACGTTAATTTAAGTAAGGCACAAGGGTTTATTAATAGGCTGTGCAGGAAGATCCTCCCCCGAGGGAAAAGGAGATCGGGCAAGGAACATTACCGCCAATTATCAGCAATTACTCCGCATGGGTACTGCAATCTATTAGATGACAACTTAGAAGAATACGATACGATCTATCAACTGAATTGCGATAATTTTGTCATTCCCGATTTGCTGCTAAAGGGCATAGCGGCATTGACGCTTAAGAGCGGGCTCGACATTATTATAAGCGACAATCCCATATTTGGCACTAATATAAAAGAACATATATTAGTGCCGGGGATTAAGACGGCATTCGTTACAGCGCATTTCATGAACGGCATTAATTATGATGAGGCAATACAGATAAATTGCAAGCGATTCTACGATATGACGGAACTAGCGAAAAAGAGAAAGAGGCTCAGCTTCAATAAAAAGGCGATTAATCAGCTGTACGATGAGGCAGTAAAATCACTTGCCTCATCACAGGCGCACTATGACAGGCTTAGCGAATATTATTCGCCCATTATCAATGATAAAAAGCTAGATGAAAAATTGATGTGGCTCAATGAGCAAATTGAGCATATAATCATGCGTGCCGATTCAATGGGTACTTGACATTCCATGCTGCTTTGTTATAATTATAACGTATGATTATAATGTTAAAATTCGATTTAGTGGGGAGTATAAAAAATGAGTAGATACGGACAATTCGGCGGGCAATATAGCCCCGAAACACTAATGCATGCGCTGCATGAGTTAGAAAAAGTTTATAATGAATGTAAGAAGGATGCGCATTTCAGGACGGAGCTTGATGAGCTTTACTCAAATTATGCAGGCAGGCCATCCCTACTATATTATGCCGACAAAATGACGCAGGATTTGGGCGGGGCAAAAGTATATCTAAAACGTGAGGATTTGAACCATACGGGTTCGCATAAAATAAACAATGTTCTAGGACAGACGCTCATCGCTAAAAGAATGGGTAAGCGTCGCCTAATTGCTGAAACTGGAGCAGGGCAGCATGGAGTTGCAACGGCAACGGCAGCTGCCCTTTTCGGCATGGAATGTGAGATTTTCATGGGTGAGGAAGATACGAAAAGGCAAGCACTCAATGTATTTAGGATGGAGTTGCTCGGTGCGAAAGTTCATTCAGTCAAGTCGGGAACAAGAACACTCAAAGATGCCGTTAACGAGGCGATGAAGGAGTGGGCATCACGAGTTGAAGATACATTCTATGTGATGGGATCGGTCGTCGGGCCGCATCCGTATCCCGAAATAGTTCGTGACTTCCAGAAAATAATCGGTGAGGAAGTTCGTGAGCAGATCCTTGGTTTAGAGGGTAGAATGCCGGATGCGATAATTGCTTGCGTTGGTGGTGGCAGTAATGCGATGGGGATTTTCAGCGACTTTGCGCAGGATGATAATGTAAAGAAAATTGGCGTAGAGGCGGGCGGCAGAGGAGTAGATACTGATGATCATGCTGCATCAATCACTAAGGGCAGAATTGGCATTTTCCACGGAATGAAGTCATATTTCGCACAGGACGACAACGGCAACATTGCCCCTGTATATTCAATTTCTGCTGGACTTGACTATCCGGGCATTGGCCCTGAACACGCATATTTCCATGATGCGCATATTGCAGAATATGTGCCGATTACCGATGATGAGGCGGTGGGCGCATTCGAATACCTATCTAAGACGGAGGGGATTATCCCAGCTATCGAGAGTGCGCATGCGGTTGCATATGCTATGAAACTTGCGCCCGAGATGAGCAAGGACGAGATTATTATTATCAACCTATCGGGCAGAGGCGATAAGGACGTTGCCGCTATTGCAAGGTATATGGGAATTGACATTAATGAATAATGGTTAAAAATGCAATATCACAGGTAAAAAAACTTGCGTTGAATGCCGATTTGTAGTATAATTTTCTAATGATAAACACGATTTTACGGTATATACACTTATGGAAAAAGGGGCATATCTATGGACATTAAAACAATATCTAACTTGGCGGAATTGAGCCAGCTTGATTTTAATGAAGAAGAAGTCGAAAAGCTATCGAAAGAACTTGACACTATGGTGGGAATGATGGGCAAAATTAAGCAGAGCGATGCCAAATATGAATGCTCCGCTAATGCGAGCAGCGTCGACCTAGATGGGCTAAGAGCCGACGAGGCGAAGCCTTCAATGCCGACGGACGAGCTACTTGCTAATGCTCAGAGTGCCGACGGGTATTTCGTCGTGCCAAAAGTTATGGAATAAGGGGTAGACAATGGATATAACAAAGTTAAAGTTAAGACAAATTCGTGATATGCTTGATAATGGGCAGATCTCATGCAAGGAGATCATCAATGCGTATATTGAGCGCATTGACGATTTAGACGGTGATCTACCGTGCTTCATTACTAGAACGAGTGAAATGGCATTAGAGCAGGCGAGTGATGCCGACAAGAGAATTGCTAATGGCGATGCTGGGGAATTGACGGGCATACCACTGGCGATTAGTGATAATATATGCACTAAAGGTGTAAAAACAACTGCCGGGGGGAAGATGCTAGAAGATTTTGTCCCGCCGTACGATGCGACTATCATCTCACGTTTGAACGAGCAGGGAGCGGTTCTGCTTGGTAAGACAAATTTAGATGAAATGGGCATGAGCGGTTCGACTAAAAATTCGCATTTTGGTAATACGAGCAACCCATATAATAGTGCCGATTCTACAATCGGGAGTGCCGCAGGTGTAGCCGCCGGGCTATTCCCCGCTGGCATTGCTGCCGATGCAGGTGGCACGATGACTTGCCCCGCAGCGAATTGCGGCATGGCATCGATTCGCCCGACCTATGGGCGAGTATCACGGTACGGATTGATTGCAAATGCATCTTCATTCGATCAAATCGGCGGTATTGCAAACGATGCGCACGATCTGGCGATTCTACTTGGTGCAATTGCAGGATACGATGAATTCGATAGAACTTCATCGACAAAGGCTACTACCGACTTCACAGCGAAAATAGGGGATTCCCTTAAAGGCATGAAGATCGCATTGCCAAAGGAATTCTACGGTGATATGGTAGATGATGCAGTTAAAGAGGCGGTTCTATCGGCGGCAAAACAATATGAAGAAATGGGCGCCGATCTCATTGAAGTGAGTATTCCTAGTATGGAATTTGCTATTCCGACCTATTATATTATTGCGAATGCCGAGATAAGCTCAAATTTAGCCAGATATGACGGCATAAAGTTCGGCTATCGTGGGGAGGATATAGATAGCTATGAGCAACTTGTAAAGCGTTCTAGGACTGAGGCATTCGGCGATGAGGCTAAGAGAAGAATCCTTCTTGGGAATTTTGTTCTATCGAGTGATTCTTATAAAGATTATTTTGAGAAAGCACTTGCAGTTAAGCAGAAGATGATGAGCGAATTTACTGATGTATTTGCTAGTTGTGATGTAATTTTAACCCCGACGAACACTGTTAATTCTCCCGTGGAGGGATCAGTAGCTAGCTATAATTCGATTTACTGCGCAGCACCGTCAAGCATTGCGATGCTGCCATCGATAACGACTACTTGCGGTTATGGTGATAATGGGATGCCTATCGGGATGTCGATCATAGGTAGAAGATTTGATGAGGCGACTATAATCGGGGTAGCGGATCAATTTGAGCGTGGCTTTAATAAAATTCTGCCCGCACTGTTAGGAGGACGGTAGTAATGTTTATTCCCGTTATCGGTCTTGAGGTACACGCAGAGTTATTGACGGACTCTAAGATTTTTTGCGGTTGCAGTGCCGAATTCGGCGGTGACCATAATACGAGATGCTGCCCGAGCTGCGCAGGATTCCCCGGAACATTGCCGATGCTCAATAAAAGGGCGGTTGAATATGCAATCCGTGCCGGATTCACAATGAATTGCGATATAAATAAATTAACATATTGGGATAGAAAGAATTACTTCTACCCCGACTTGCCAACGGCTTATCAAGTTTCACAGTTATATCTTCCACTATGCGTGAATGGTAAGGTCGACATCAATGTTGATGGTGAGGGGAGCAAGCAGATCAGAATCCATCAAATACATCTTGAAGAAGATGCGGGCAAGCTTGTGCATGATGACTTCAACAATGTATCACTAGCAGATTATAATCGTGGCGGGATACCGCTTATTGAGATAGTGACCGAGCCCGACTTCTCAAATGCTGATGAAGTCAAGGAATTCGTTGAAAAGATTAGCCTACTCCTTCAATATGCAGGTGTATGTGAATGCAGAATGGAGCAGGGACAGTTACGTGTTGACGTCAATATTTCGTTAATGCGTCAAGGCGATGAGAAGCTTGGCACAAGGGCGGAGATTAAGAACCTTAATTCGATTAAATCTATCACACGGGCGATCGAATACGAGATTAAAAGACAGACGGAAATCCTCCAGAACGGTGAAAAAGTCGTGCAGGAAACAAGACGATTCAATGAAAATCGTGGTACGACAAGCTCACTCCGTTCAAAGGTGGATGCGCACGATTATAGATACTTCCCCGATCCGGACATTCCTGCAGTGACGATCACACAGGCGGAGCTTGATAGCATAAGGGAGCAGTTACCCGAATTGCCAGATACTAGGCTAGAAAGATATATTGATGAATATAAGTTAACGCCAGTAAATGCAAAGATCCTAATTGCGGATAGGGCAATTAGTGACTTCTTTGATGAGGCAGTTAAATCGTATAATAAGCCAAAGAGCATATCGGACTTCATTATCGTTGAACTGCTCAGAAGGATAAATCTAGGCGAGCTTGATGCAAATGCAATTCCCTTCTCAGCGCAGGAATTTGCAAGACTTGTTCAAGCGGCCGACGAGCAGAAAATTGCTAAAAACAATGCTAAAACTACACTGCGCTATATGATAGAAACGGGTGATTCGCTTGATAAGATCGCAGAGGAAAATGGATTCTGGATCAAGGAAGATAGGGAGAAACTTGTTTCTACCATTGATAAAATTCTAGCTGAGAATGAGAATGTTGTCGCTGAATATCTTGCTGGTGAGGTAAAAGTATTTGGCTATTTAATGGGGCAATGCACTAAGGCATTGAGAGGAGTATGCACACCCCAATCTATAAAAAAGGAGCTTGAGGATAAACTAGGCAAGCTCAAGTAAAATCGAGGATTCATTATAAATTTAAGGTGGGATTATTTTGTTGAAGTTAAGCGGAGGGGAATTGTTAAAGGAATTCGACGTTGCTGCTGCTAAGGAGAATATCGGCAGTGAGGTCGAAATATCCGCATGCGTGCATAAGGTTCGCCAAATGAGCGAATTCGCATTTGTCGTATTCAGGACTGGGCGCCATTTAATACAGTCGGTTTATTCAGCTGATGAATGTGAAGATAGTCTTGATGGAATCAAAGAGGGTTGCTATGTTAAGGCGGTGGGCGAAGTAAAAGCCGACAATAGGGCATCGCATGGATTTGAGCTTATTTTGCGTAAAATCTCCTTGCTATCTTCACCGAAAGATGATTACCCGTTAACGGTTTCTCATAAGAAGTTAGGATGCTCACTTGATGTAAATCTAGATTTAAGAAGTGTAGCACTGCGCAATCCGTATGAAAGGGCAATTTTCAAATTGCAGGAAGGTGTCACGGCCGGCTTTCGCAATTTTATGATGGAGAATGGTTTCACAGAAATACATTCACCTAAAATTGTAGCAAGCGGGGCGGAGGGTGGCGCAAATATCTTCTCACTTGACTATTTTGGGAAAGAGGCATATCTTGCACAGAGCCCACAATTTTATAAGCAAACAGCGGTGGCATTCTTCGATAGAGTGTTTGAAGTTGCACCAGTATACCGTGCTGAACATCACTCAACATCACGCCACTTGAACGAATACATCGGGCTTGATTTTGAGATGGGATTCATCAACGATATGTACGATGTAATGAATATGGAAACAGCAATGCTGAAATTCATGCTTGCTTATCTTGAAGAACATTATAAGCAGGAACTAGATATATTAAAGGTCGAACTGCCAGTGATTAATGCCATTCCTTCAGTAACATTCCTTGAAGCGATTGACATTGTCAGCGGTGGCAAGGGCGGCAGGAATAAATTCGATCTAGATCCCGATGATGAAATTGCTTTATGCAAATACGCAGAAAAAGAGTTTGGCAGTGAATTCATCTTTGTAACACATTTCCCATCGGCTAAGCGCCCGTTCTATGTTATGGACGATAAGGAAGATAGCCGTGTTGCATATAGCTTTGATCTGTTATTCAGGGGGCTAGAGATCACAACGGGCGGACAACGCATTCATGATTATAATGAGCAAGTGGCAAAGATGCAGAGTATGGGTCTTGATCCGGAGGAATTCGCAAGCTACCTTGACATTCATAAATACGGAATGCCACCGCATGGCGGACTTGGTCTAGGTCTTGAAAGACTTGTGATGAAATTGGTAGGTCTTAAAAACATACGCATGGCAAGTATGTTCCCACGTGATATTAATAGACTTGAGCCATAAAATAGGCAAAATTTCAAAAGAGATTTCACTTTTATAGTGGAATCTTTTTTTTATCATTATCATCATAGCACCGTTTAGCATAAAATATAATATGCAATTTTATCGGCGCATTACATCCCCTGTGCGATAAAAAATTTATAGAAGTAGTTGATACGATGAATTCTTGGTTAATAATTTTAAACTCGTCTACTCATGCGATAAAGGCACAAAGATTCCTTGCTCGTAAAGGCTATAAATCTTCAATCGAAAGAGTGTCACGGGGGAATCTTGGCGGTTGCAAATCCGGACTGCGTGTATATGAAGATACCGCAAATATTTGCAGAATGCTATCCGATATAGGGATTATATGCAGAGAAATTATAGAAGGGTAGGCGATAAATAGTGATATATATGGACAATGCCGCCACAACATATCCAAAGCCCGCTATGGTATTGAATACGGCGGCAAAAGCCATGCGCAAATACGGCGGGAATCCGGGCAGGAGCGGACATAAAATATCGGAGAAAACAGCGATAGAAGTGTTCAATGTCAGGGAGAAGATTGCAGCATTATTCGGTGCTGAAGTGGAGAACTGCATTATGACGCTCAACTGCACTCATGCACTCAATCTAGCTATAAAGGGTATAATGAAGAGCGGCGGACATATCATAACATCAAATCTTGAACATAATTCTGTAATACGGCCAATCCATGCACTTGAGAAATTAGGGTGCAAATATTCTATTGCCGAGGTATGCGAAAGCGACGAGGCAACTACCGAAAATTTTAAAAAATTAATCACACCATCGACAAAGGCTATTGCTATTATGATAGCTAGTAATGTCACGGGTCAAATACTACCCTATAAAAAAATAGGGCAGCTATGTAAAGAGCGTGGAATCTGCTTCATCGCCGATGGGGCGCAGGCTTGCGGTGTGATACCGATTAATATCAAAGACGATAATATCAATATACTATGTTCCGCCGGGCACAAGGGGCTATACGGGCCAATGGGAACGGGGATACTTGTATCGGATGGCAAATTTGCAATTGATACGATAATCGAGGGAGGAACAGGGAGTAACTCATTCGATATATTGCAACCCGATTTTATGCCCGACAGGCTTGAGGCTGGCACACCGAATGCATCGGGAATTATTGCACTTGGCGCCGGGATAGACTTCATAAAAAGGAGGGGTATATCGAATATATATGCGCATGACATGATATTGTGTGAGCAATTTTGCAAGCGAATTTCACGAATAGGCGGCGTGATTATATATGAAAGAGAGTGCGCATATAAACGTGTCCCCATCGTGCCATTCAACATAATAGGTATGAATTCATCGGATCTAGCACAGCGACTTAGTGAGAGGGGATTTGCACTCAGGGGTGGAATGCATTGCTCATATTTAGCTCATAAGAAGCTAGGAACATCGGATCAAGGAGTAGTAAGATTCTCCCCATCGATAATGAATACACTGGATGAAGTCGACTTATTAGCAAAGACGATAAGAAAAATCGCATATAATGGTAGCAGAAAGTAAATTTAATATAATTAAGGGCAAAAGTGATGTTGTACCCCTTGTAATAATTTTAGATTATGATAAAATTATTATATGATAGCTAGTGATGCTAAATTGCGAGGAAGTGTATTATGAACCTTATTTTAGATGCTCTAGATTCTATATTGAGTGTAATAAAGTTAATAGATATAAGGGATATTCTTGATATAGTATTCCTGTCGTATTTGCTATATAAAGGCATGAAACTTGTTAGGGAAACACGGGCAGAACAACTTGTAAAAGGAATAGCCCTAATGTTCGTTTCCTACTTCATTGTCCGTCAAGTGGGACTAAGAACAATGCGATTTTTATTTGAGAATTTTTTCCAATGGGGAATTCTAGCGATAATCGTGATGTTTCAGCCGGAGCTTCGCCGTGCACTTGAGAAGATGGGTCGTGCCAAAGTATCGAATTTGAATGTATTCAGCGGCAGCCCCGATTCGTATACGAATATCGTGAACAAATGGAATATATGTATTGATGCCATTGTCGGCGCCACAACGCATTTAAGCGAGGGGAAAGTGGGCGCATTGATAGTGGTAGAAAGATTAACTAAACTAGGTGAGCAGATCGACACCGGCACGATGGTGAATGCCTCACCTAGCGCCGCTATATTTGAAAATATCTTCTTCCCCAATTCGCCACTGCATGACGGCGCTGTAATAGTGCGTGATGGTGAAATACTTGCCGCTGGCTGCTATTTACCAAAGCCGCAGAAGGAAGAATTAGTTAGCAAGGAATTCGGATCTAGGCATCGTGCTGCTATTGGAATGAGTGAACAATCCGATGCTATTGTTGTCGTCGTATCGGAGGAAACGGGAGTAATCTCCGTCGCCGATAATGGGCATTTAACACGGGGATTCGAGGAGAGTGGACTCAAGGTATTGCTAAAGAGTCTGATTATTCCTGAAAGATCGGACCAGGAGAATGGCAAGAAAAAAGGATTTTTCAAAAGGCTATTTAATAGATGAAATATACGCTAATCTAGCATAGGCAAAGAATCATAGGCGGAAAGGCGATGGTCGTAAAATGAAGAATGAAAAAGGCAAGTTCAGTGGCGAGTTTGCAAAAGATTTATGGACAAGGATAAGCGCAGTATTACTTGCGATAGTTATATGGTTTTTCGTCTCCGTCACATTGTTCCCAACAATGACGAGACATATTAGTGATATAGAAGTCGAGGTTGAGCTTAGTGGGACAAGTGTTGAAACTCTAGGACTTGATGTTATTAAAGGCGAGGGGCAGAAAGTATCTGTAAGAATTAAAGGGAATCGCTATAAAATAGGTAATCTTAAAAGTGAGGACTTAATTGCTGAAGTTTCTTTACAGGGGGTAATTTCCCCCGGTGAATATAATCTATCGGTAATGGTGAGGGCGAAGGATGACGATGCCGATTTTGAAATTAGCACACCGAGCCCGCAAACGATTAAAGTGCAATTCGATAGGATAATTGAAGAAACATTTGAATTAGTTGCAGTAGCACCGGATGCCGTTGCGGCGGAAGGGTTCATGATCGATACAATTGAATGCGTGCCGAAGGAGATTAGCATAACAGGGCCGCAGGGTGTTGTAAGCCGCATTGATCAGTGCGTTGTTGAGGCGCAGGACATCAAGGGAGAATTGACCGAGCCTATTACTGCTGATGGCAGTCTGAACCTATATGATGAGAATATGAAAAGCATTGACATAGAATCGTTGGAGCTTAGCATGACTGAATTCCTTGTGAATATACCGGTCTTTAGAAAAATGACGATTCCGCTATCGGTCGAATTCAGGAATGTACCGGAAGCGTTCCCATTGCCAAAGCTCAAATATACGATTAGCCCCAAGGAGATCGAAGTTGCGGCGCCGACCGATGTAGACGATAATTTCGATGAGATAAAGCTAAAATACATTGATTTTAGGGACATTAATCTAGGATCGGTATTTGACCTTAGCTTAACTCTACCGGCAGGATATAAGAATATATCCGGTACGGAGAATGTAAAAGTGACATTCCCACGTGACAATATGGCGAACAAGAGCTTCGACTTACGTGATATTAAGATTGTTAATGCACCAAGTGGATATGATATTGACGTTGTAACATCGGTTATTAAAAAGGTTTCAGTCATTGGGCCGACCAATGTAATAGCCGATCTATCGGAACTTGATATAATTGCCGAGATTGATCTTCTAGGTAGCAATATCACAACGGGAACGCAAACTGTACCAGTCAAGATATTCATACCAGCGAAGGGAACCGTATGGGCATATGGCAATTACACCGCCATTATCGATGCCAAGAAAAAAGAAAAATAAAAATCATAATTTTCACCACTATGTAGATACTATTTGTTACAGGCAAATACGAATACATGGTGGTGATTTTTTGGTTAATATCATTTTATACGGTGACAAAGGCGATAATCAAATTAGGAATTTGATTATCGACGACTTAGCAAGATGTGAAAGCATATATCTATATAGCGAAAAATTTATCAAGCAAATTGGCGATAAAGCCAGTTTACTAATATTCGATACGGCATCAATCGCAGAAATAGAATTGAGCGAGTGCATAATCGTATTTAAGGAAAATGCAAGACTGAGCAGTATCAAAAAGATGCCACCGAATGCGATTGCAGTCGTTAGCTCCGCTAATACGGAGCTAATTGAGCAGCTATCCGCTCATAGAATTTCACTAATTAGCTGCGGAATGCTTGCTAAGGATACTTTAACATTCTCAAGTAGTATGGATGAAAACATGGTAGTTGCACTACAAAGAGAGATGGAAACACCGAGCGGTAAAATATATGAACCGCTGGAAATACCGGTATCCTACAATGTAAATGCGAATAAATATGCGGTGCTTGCATATATGGCAATTAAGTTGTTGACAGAAAACATAAAATAAACAAAAAAATGAAACAGTGGTTGAATTTACTTGTTATATAGAAAAGAAAGTCGGTAACAATACTAATGCAAACGCAAAAGAAGAAAAAAGAAAAGTGAGTCGGATAAGTTGACTCATTAAAATTAAATTATAAGGAGTGTAATAAAATGGCTAGAGGAAGTAATAAACTTGTAGTTCCTGAGGCAAGAGAAGCACTTGACCGTTTCAAGA
>JAAZLM010000081.1 GCA_012799315.1 Clostridiales bacterium
GAATGGCAATCCCGATACTGCAATTAACGCTAATGACGTCCTCTATTATCTCACAGTAGAAGCCCTCTTTCAATTTGTTCTGGAGTGTCCGGGCAATTTCATCGGGCAATCCTTCCTTTGTATTCCTAATACATATAACGAATTCATCACCCGCATACCTACCGACGAATCCATAAGGATCGACTATTGATCTTATCGATTTAGCAGTAAACTTCAGCACCTCATCGCCGACGGCATGCCCATACTCATCGTTGAATATCTTGAAATCATCAATGTCGATGAACATTATAGCATCTTTAGATTTACGTATTGATGATAATTCAATCTCATTATTTAGAGTCTTTTCAAATGTTGCTCGGTTATATAGCCCCGTCAACGCATCGAAACTAGCCATTTGGTGCAGATCATGTTCCCTTTTCTTAGCACGGTCAATATCGACAATTACACCGACAGCTTTATATAAATTGCCATCGTCGTCCGTTTCGGTAATTGTTCTGAGGAGCACCCACATATAATCGCCGTATATACTCTTGAATCTATACTCACTCTGGAATAGCCCCTCAGTCGTTCTAATTGTTTCAATATCAGCTTTAAATCGCCTTTTGTCCTTATAATATAGATCCATATTCGCTAAAAAGCTATCTTCAAATTTGTCCGATGAGGAGCGGAAGCTAAACTTCTGATTAAAAGTAGATGCGACAAAAACCTCATCATCGGCGAAGTGCCACTCGAAAATTATATTATCCGACATTTCAACAATAGTTCGGTATCTACCCTCGCTAACAACGATTTGATCCGCTAATTCGTTGAATGCTCTTGCCATATCGCCGTATTCATTATCCGACTTTACCTTAACTCGTGCATCATAATTGCCCCGCTTAATGCTATGGATCGTGTTTATGATGCTATACATCGGTCTTAATAGCCTGAATGGGAATATAATAGCTATCCCGATTGAGATAGATATAATACCAATAAATGATAGGAAAATTGTCGCCTTAACCGATATTAAACCCGACCTTGCCGTTCTTACACGGGTATATGAAACTAATTTCCAGCCCGATGGCTCCAATGCCTTTATATATGCTAATTTTTCCTCATTAAGATAATTATATGTTACGAATCCACCCTCGTTTATATCGATTTCACTATCTTCATTCAGCTGCGCAAAAATCCTCCTAGGCTCAAGGCTATCATCAATATGAGTCGAATGTTCCGACACTTGACTTAGGATATAATGAGCAGGATCTATCAATATAATGTTGTCAAAATCTTGCGGCATATTCTTCTTCATAAGATCCCGAATATAATCGGTTCTCACGTCTAGTGCTACATAAGCTACCGCCTCACCATTGTTATTTACCACTTCATGACTGAACGGTATTGTCATCGAATTTACCCCATCTAGGAATCTCTCTTTACCTGTGATTCGCTCATGCTCATCCCAATGATATGTATTGCCAACGCCGCTATCGTCAGTCGATGCAAGTATGATGTCATTCGCCCCAATAACGGTGATCCGATCCAAATGCTCATCCGTGCTGCATATCTCGATTAGCATTTCCCTCAATTCGTTATATTCGTCAATAGATGAAATATCACCGCTATATGCTGCATCTACTATATCGGGAGTCGTCGCAACCCCTACTATATTATCAAGTCCCGCCATCGCACTCGCCTTTGATTCGTTCACCTCAAGATAATGCTGAATTGCGGCAGCTTTACTATCTAAAATCCGTGTTGTTTGGTAGTCTAAAGTATTATCTGTATATGTGTCAAGTCCCACTAATACTACTCCAACGGAAGCCGCCATCGGCAAAATAGCAAAACATATTAATACTAACGTGAGCAGCTGTCCTATCTTCATAGCGGAACCTCCCTTCGCTGTCAAGATCTCATAGCTTTTTAATCGCAGCGTACCTAAGTTTATTCATCGTATTATTAGTATATCATTAATTTTAGGTAATGTAAACAATAAAATCATGCATTTTTCTAATTTTATGTGACTTTTCAATCTCTTTTCTATGTTTTTGCCATTTTTCGGTGATGAAAATTGAATATATGTAAAAATTCGCCCTATAACCAATATTAAGTCAATTCTGCACTGAGCAAAATCGACTTGGCTTATTGAATATGCTATTATTTTCGCTGTGCGCATTTACAATGCTAAATTTACGTCTATTTTAACATATTCTAAGCACTATTGCAACACAATTTAGTTGACTTGTAGCAAATTTTAACTATAATTATAACTATATACGATATGTATAATCGAAAGGAGTTAATATGTTTAATTTTAATTTTAGTGCGCCGACGGAAATTGTATTTGGCAAGGATACTCAGCATGGAACAGGCGAATATGTAAAAAAACACGGTAGCAAGGTTCTTCTGCATTATGGCGGTGGCAGTATCAAAAAGAGCGGTCTATACAATGATATTGTCAATAGTCTTAACAAGAGCGGTGTTGACTTTGTCGAGTTGGGTGGCGTCGTGCCGAATCCCCGTCTTTCTCTTGTTCATGAGGGCATCGATCTTTGCAAACGTGAGGCGGTAGACTTCATTATTGCGGTCGGTGGTGGGAGTGTTATCGATTCGGCGAAGGCGATTGCCGTCGGTGTCAATTACGATGGTGATGTATGGGACTTCTTTGAGAGAGGCATTCCTATTGAAAGTAGCATCGGTGTTGGTGTTGTGCTAACAATTCCTGCCGCAGGTAGTGAATCAAGTTCAAGCGCCGTTATCACTAATGAAGATGGATTATATAAGAGAGGTATTGGCAGCGAATTAATTGTGCCAAGATTCGCTATTATGAATCCCGAATTAACTTTTACCCTACCCGAATATCAGACAGGGTGCGGCATCTCCGATATATTTGCGCATTTGATGGAAAGATATTTCACCAATACGACGAATGTCGATTATTCCGATCGACTAATTGAAGCATCGATGCGCACATTGATTTACAATGCACCAAAGGTATTCGCTAATCCCAACGATTACGATGCTAGGGCAGAAATAATGTGGGTAGGCACAATTGCCCATAACGGGCTGCTCGATTGTGGCAGGGGCGGCGACTGGGCATCCCATAATATTGAACATGAGCTCAGCGGTCTATACGATATTGCTCACGGTGCTGGACTGTCAATTATATTCCCTGCATGGATGAAATATGTATATCAAAACGACATCGGCAGATTCGTGCAATTTGCTGTTCGTGTATTCGATGTTGATCTAGCCTATGAAGATTTATCAGCGGTAGCTCTTGAAGGCATCAAAAGGCTGGAGAAGTTCTATCAAAATATCGGTATGCCAATCCGCCTAAGCGATGCGGATATTGGCGATAGCGACTTTGATCAACTAGCATCGAAGGCAACCGATAGAGGGAATTTCGGCAGCTTTGCATCACTTGGCAAAGACGATGTCCTTTCTATATTAAAGCTTGCACTATAAAGATTTGGAAGGAAATAATATGACAGTAAATAATACTGGCAAGACTGCATTCGTCACGGGCGGTGCGGGTGGAATTGGCACTGCAATTTCACAATTACTTGCAATGAGTGGCTATAATGTTGCGATCGGGTATAATAAATCAAAAGAAGCTGCAATCTCACTAAGGGATCGTTTAATCAGTGCAGGAGCAAATGCAGATGCATTCTTCTGCGATGTTACCGATATTGCAAATGTTGAATCAGCAATTGACGAATGTAATCGCAAATTTGGGCAAATTGATGTACTAGTAAATAATGCCGGCATATCCGAGCAGAAGCTATTCACCGATATTTCACCGAGTGAATGGCGCCGAATGATGGATGTAAATATCGACGGGGTATTCAATATGACGAAGACGATTCTACCGTCAATGATTCGCAGAAAATACGGTAGAATAATCAATGTTTCATCAATCTGGGGTATGGTCGGCGCCTCTTGTGAGGTGCATTATTCAACGGCAAAGGCGGCAGTAATCGGCTTCACAAAAGCATTGGCGAAGGAGGTCGCCCCCTGTGGCATTACGGTAAATTGCGTAGCGCCAGGCGTCATTGAAACAAGTATGAATGGCTTTCTCTGTGATGATGAAATTTCATGCCTCAAGGAGGAGATCCCCGCAAGCCGATTCGGCACACCTAAAGAGGTTGCACATTGTATTCTTAACCTCGCGGATGAGAATTCCGGCTATTTAACTGGTCAAGTAATTAGCCCGAATGGCGGATTAGTCGTATAATTAATTTATATCATAATAAAAGCTAGGGGAATTCCCCTAGCTTTTTTGTACCTTTATAATGCAAGAACTTCAATTTCGTCATCTTTCTTGCTCGATATTCCTTCCTTAACCGTCACTTTCATCATCCGTGGTGGATTATCCGCCATATCTACTAAAGTATTCGCAACTTTATCTTCAATTAATTTTCGGATATTGCTGCGGATATCCCTAGCGCCGAACTTCCCGCCGTGGGATTTCTTAGCGATGCTATCAAGAACAGCATCGTCATAGCTGAATTTAATACCCCTCTCGGCAAGTGGCTCAATAATTTCATCTAGCATTAATGCTGTAATCTTTTTATAATCGCCGATTGAAAGTGGCTTAAATACGACAATTTCATCAACCCTACTTAAAAATTCAGGTCTTAGGAAGTCGGACAATCCCTTCATAGATCGCTCCTTAGAAATATCACCTGCTGAACGGTTGAATCCTACACCGGTATTTTTATCCGTTGAACCAGCATTCGATGTCATGGCGATAACGGTATTTTCAAAGTTGACCGTTCTGCCTTGGGCATCGGTCACCTTACCTTCATCTAGAATTTGCAGTAGAATATTCATCACATCGGGATGTGCCTTTTCTATTTCGTCGAATAGCACGACCGAATACGGCCTGCGCCTAACTTTTTCAGTTAATTGCCCAGCTTCATCATATCCTACATATCCGGGAGGGGATCCGATCAATCTTGATACTGCGTGCTTCTCCATGAACTCCGACATATCAAGCCTAATTAGCGGATCGACTGTGTCGAACAATTCATTTGCAAGTACTTTTACAAGTTCAGTTTTACCGACTCCTGTCGGGCCAACGAAAATGAATGACGATGGTCGCCTGCGCTTTGATAATTGCACTCTGCTGCGTTTAATCGCATTCGAAACAAGATGAACTGCCTCATCCTGCCCGATAATCTTGCTCCTTAATGCATCTTCAAGCTTGCCCATCTTCCTAAATTCTGTTTCCATGATCTTTATTGCAGGTATCCCCGTCCATAATTCGATCACCTTAGAAACATCCTCTAAAGTTACTTCAATATTGCCTACAACTTGCTCAAGCTCTTTCAGTCTTTCTTTTGTTTTGAGGACATCGCTTTTCACTATCGCTAATCGCTCATAGTCGACTTCACCCTCGGATTCCTCAAGCTCCTTTTCTTCATCAAGCTGCTTTTTATACTCGGCATTTAACTTCTCATATTCAGTTAGTTCCGTACTTTTTATACTAGCACATGCCGCCGCCTCGTCCATTAGGTCAATCGCCTTATCGGGGAGGAATCTATCAGTTATATAACGCTCCGATAGTCTTGCGCAACAAGCAACTATGTCATCGCTAATCTTAATTTTATGGTGGCTCTCATAATAATTTTTGATGCCCTTTAGCACTTCGATTGTTTCTTCAATATTTGGCTCGTTGACAGTCACCGGCTGAAATCTTCGCTCAAGTGCGCTATCCTTTTCAATATGTTTGCGGTATTCGGTGAATGTTGTCGCACCGACGACTTGCACCTCACCCCTTGATAGTGCTGGTTTTAGTATATTAGCGGCATTCATTGATCCTTCTGAATCGCCCGTGCCGACTAGATTATGCACTTCATCAATGAATAAGATTATATTTCCTGCCGCCTTGACTTCATCAATTAGTCCTTTTACCCTACTTTCAAATTGCCCACGGAATTGCGTCCCCGCAACAAGTGCCGTCAAATCCAGTAGGAAAAGCTCCTTTTCTGCTAGGCGGAATGGCACATCACCGGCGGCAATTTTCTGCGCTATACCCTCGGCAATTGCTGTTTTACCGACACCGGGCTCACCGATTAGGCAGGGATTGTTTTTCGTGCGTCGTGATAGAATTTGCGTCACACGGTAAATCTCTTTATCACGGCCGATTATCGAATCAAGCTGACCCTCACGGGCGCTTTTTGTTAAATCGACGCAGTATTGATCAAGGAATTTGCGTTTCTTGTCACGTTTGGCGGTGGGCTTCTTCCGTTCTCTTTTTGGTGGTTCACTCTGTGATTTCTCTTTATCGGAGAATGACTTCATCATATCCGATCCGAAAATATTCTGGAGGAAGTTCGGCATTGTTTCCGCTCCCCCAAACTCGAATGCCTCACCATCCGTTATCTCCATTAGCTGATCGCTGAGCATCTCAATATCATCTTCGTCTATGCCCATTTGCTTTATATATTCATCAACTTGCGGTAGTCCTAATTCTTTTGCACAAACGAGGCATAACCCCTCATTCTTATGCTCTTCCCCCTGCATAGCTGAGATAAAAACGACTGCCATTCTCTTTTTGCATCTAGTACAAAGCATCAATATTCCTCTCTTTCGTATTAAGTTCTCACTTAATTTAAGTCTACACTTAATTTTTCTATATTATCTAGTTGTTTTGATCTCTTTTTATTCTTAAATATGTTGGTATATACATGATGAGAGTGAATATTAGAACGATTATCATGGCAATTACTAGAATATGCTGCGATACATCGGTTAATTCGGTTGTGATTATCACTAGAATCAAAGTGCAATACATTAATGCTGTTGCCATCTTGCCGAACCATTTAGATGATTGAACCTTGCCACCTTTTTTGAATACTACGATCCCACCGATTAGCATTAGCAATTCTTTGATGAAAAATACTCCCGTCAATACCAAAAGACTGGGATACCTTGTCGATAAAGTAAGGCACACGAAAAATAATGTTAGCTTATCAGCAAGAGGATCTAAAATTTTACCTAGATCCGTTATCATATTATATCTCCTTGCTATGAAGCCATCCGCCATATCAGTGACACCTGATATTAGCAGAATTATCGCGGGTATGACACTACTTTCATCGCCATATAGCAAGAATGTGATTACGAATATTGGAATTAGCAGTAATCTAAAAATTGAAAGTATATTTGGGATACTCATCATGTTACTCCCCTAAAATTTGTTTTATATCGACCCCTATATTAATAGGGAATTTTCTGCGATACCTATGGTAGCATAGGGAATTTAAAGTTATAAATCCAGCTGAATATTGTTGAATCCCCTATTGTCTGCTCATTTATTACAATTAAGTCGTTCCCCGTTGCAATTATTACACCTTTTAGTGCTAGAACAAGGAGGAACAAAATCACTACTGCGTTAATAAGTCCTAGGACACCGCCAAGGAACATATTCAATTGCCCAAGTATCGGGATATTATATAATGTGCCGAACATTTTCGCCACAAGATTGACCCCTATCATTAGAACAGCGAAGAAGATCGCAAATATCACTACTCTTATTAGGAATTCGATTATCGGGCGAATTATCTCCTGCGAGATTGTCTTTGCCACATCATCACTTGATTTATTTAGACTCCTATCTATCTTATCCATTGCCTCATCATTAATGTCGGCAAGTGATAGCATCGCATCTTGGAATGCTTTGGGGAATGACTTTGTAGCATCGGTAATCAGCGCCCGAACATTATCTTTATCTGTTGCAGCGTCAATTCGGGTTGAAATCTCCTGCGTTATTTTAGGTTCAATTGCACTGGTGTAAATTCCGGATGCGATTGCACCGCTTAATAGGATAGCAATTACTATTGCTGCAACTCTACCCACAAGTAATACTACCGAACGGAGGAATCCTTTCTTAGCGTATAAATAAATGCAAATTAAAAATATTCCTACAACTACTACATCGTAGAACCAAAAAAATTGCTCACCCATTAATAACAACTCCTTATACGGCAGCTTGATTATTCTTCAACGAATTTTGTGATTTTCCCTGCACCGATTAGATAGTACGCATTATCAATAACAAGTAATTGCGAATAATCATATTCAAGATCCCTGCTGCTCACTTTCTCCATATTAGCATTATATACTATAATCGCCTTTTCATCAAGAACAAATATTGTCTTATCCTTGACTTGGGCGGATTTTACCGTATCACCTAGAATAATTTCGCTGTTTTTTCCGTCATCGGCGGAAAACCTCCTGATAATTGTCTGCCTATTTGCACTATCAGCAAGCGATATTATCGTCATATCGCCCATACTAGAATAGCATTTTACAGGTAGTCTATATTCCTGTTCGTATACTACCTGCCCCGTTTTATCGATAATGACGCTCTTGTCGTCACCAATCACCGATATTCTCCCGTCTGAATGTGCATTCAGTGATAGGACCATTGTGCCGATAAGTTCCGTGCTCCAACGCTCCCTGTCTTCGCTAAATTCAAATCTATGTAGCTTGCTGCTAATTTGCCCATTACTAGCGCCAATGGTGCTAACTATGCAACCGTTCGCATCGGATGTGAATTCCACTTCGATAATTTTCTGCTCGTCCGATGACCATTTGAAGATTTCTTCCCCTCTTTTATCGTAAATGACCATTACCGATTCGTATCTATTCGACCCCGTCACCACTGCTACATCATCATCGGAGCTTAACCGTGCAAGCATAATTTTATCATCGTATGTCTTGCGGAAGTATTCCTTGCTGCGACTGCCTACAATTAGTTCGGATCCGCCCTCATCGAACACAAGGTATCGCCTAGAATTTGTTCTCAATACGGGCACTTTATATCCATGTAGGGAGGAAGTAAGCTCCCTGCCTTTATTGCTATATGCAAATACATATGTATCCGTTAGTAAAACTATATCTTCACCCATTGGCTCAAGATTGTATTTTGCGCTGAGCGGCAACTCAATGGGGAAGCCCGCATCTGTTTGCACTAGATCGGATTTGCCAATAGGATTTATGTCAATCCCGACCGCCTCTTGAAATCTTCTATTAGTCAAGAGTAGGATCGATACTATAATAAGAAAAACCA